>JAQBHE010000044.1:0-4351 GCA_032128015.1 Holophagae bacterium | reverse complement strand
CCCCGACCGCGTTCATCGACCAGTTCCTCGAACCGGCTTCGATCGCCAAGCTGATCACCGCGTCGGCGGCGCTGCGCGCTGGACTCGAGATCGACTCCGAGATCCAAACCCATCCGTGCCACGGCGCCTTCGCAGTGGAGGACGGCAACCTCTGGTGTCCAGTGATCCCGGGTCGGCTCCACGGCCTCGACGAGGCGCTGGCGCGCAGTTGCAACACCACCTTCGCTCGGCTCGGTGCGAGCGTGGGCCGCGATGGCATGATCGCCGAGTACCAACGATTCGGATTCGCCACCGCCAGCGACCCGGCCCAGGGCGGCCAGCGGCCGGCCCAGGGCGGCCGACGACCGGCCCAGGGCGGCCGGTTGCGCTTCACGATCCGCACCCAGCGCGAGCTCGCCGAGCTCGCGGTGGGCCTCAACAACTCCGAGATCAGCCCGCTCCACGGCGCCCAGCTGGCGGCGGTGTTCGCGAATCGCGGCCAGCACCATCCGGAGCTATGGGTCAACGCCACCGACGGCGCGCTCGGCCTGACGCCGTCGCGCATCGCACCACCCGCGGCCACCGTCGTCGAGGAGCCGGCGATCGCCGAGCGAGTCGCGATCGCGATGTCCGCGGTCGCACGCTACGGCACAGCGAGCGGGCTTGCGCCTCGTGGCTATCCGGTAGCGATGAAGACCGGCACCGCCGCCGAGCCCGGCCGCGGCTACCACGTCAACTACATCGGCTACGCGCCGGCGGCCGCTCCGCGCTACGCCTTCCTGGTGCGGATCACCAACCGCCCGACCTCGCTGAGCGTTCGGCGGACCGCTCAGGTCGTGACTTCGCGCTTCTTGTCCGCGCTCGCCAGGTACGACGGTGCCGCCGATGCGCCGGCTCTAGGGCTGGACCACACCGCGCTGGTCCACACCGCGGCCGGAATGTGAGACCTCGAGCGACCACGGATCGACGTACGGTTCCCCGACCATGACCGCCCGGCTCCTCGAAGGACAACCGGTGGCCGACGCCGTGCTCGACGATGTGGCGCAGCGGGTGGCTCGGCTCGCCGAGCGCGGACTCCGTCCAGGCCTGGGCACCATCCTGGTCGGAGACGACGGACCGAGCGCCAGCTACGTGCGCAAGAAGCACGAGGCCTGCGAGCGGGTCGGCATCGCGTCGTTCCACGAAGCCATCGACGCCGGCGCCGGCCAACACGACCTGCTGGCCGCGGTCGCTCGTTTCAATAGCAATCCCCAGGTGCACTCCTATCTGATCCAGCATCCGGTGCCCGCCAGCTTCGACTTCAACCAGGCGCTGCTCCAGATGGACCCCGCGAAGGATGGCGACGGCCTGCATCCGATCAACCTCGGTCGCCTGGTGCTCCAGGAGCCGGGCCCGCTGCCGTGCACCCCCGCCGGCATCCGGGCGATGCTGCTCCACTACCAGATCCCGGTCGCCGGCCGAGAGTTGGTGGTGGTCGGACGCGGCCCGACGCTCGGGCGGCCGCTGGCGCTGCTGATGACCCTGAAGCAGCCGGGCGCGAACGCCGCGGTCACCGTCGTCCACACGGGAGTCCCCGATCTCGAGCGCTACACCCGTCGCGCCGACATTGTGGTGTCGGCGGTCGGAGTGCCGGGGTTCATCGGCACCCGTCACGTCAAACCCGGGGCGGTCGTCGTCAGCGGCGGGCTATCGTGGGCGGGCAAGAGAATGCTGGCCGACGTCGACGAATCGGTAGCCGAGGTCGCGTCGTGGATCACCCCGCGGCTCGGCGGCGTCGGACCGACCACGGTCGCGATGCTGCTGCGCAACACCGTCGACGCCGCGGAGCGCCAGCTCGAGGCCTCGGGCTGAGTGACCGCTGACCGAGACGGCCGCTACCGCCTAATCTGAGTCGCGGTGGACGCTCTCGGGTGAGAACGCCGGTAGGCATACCGCCACGTACTCCGCCCCGCCCGGCTCGGGCGTGCTGTAGCGCACCCACTCGCCCGGCCTGGTGACCACCGCCTGGCCGGCTCGCACGTCGAACGCTCCACTCTCGTGCTCGACGTGGAGGAGACCGGCGAGCACCACGGTCAGCTCCTCGAAGTCGGGACGCTGCCCGGGCTCCACCCACCCCTGGGGTGACTTCATCCGCGCCACGCTCACCCCTGAGTGCCCGGAATTGACCCGGCCGACGTACTCCTCGATTCGCTTCGGTTTGGTGCCGGCGGCTTCGATGATCGATGGCGCGGCAATCAGCTGGGGCATAGCGGTCTCCTAGGATCGGGCGGCTACGTTGAATGAAGCGTGCGAGCTCGAAGCTATCGCGAAAGCGAACGAGCACCGACACCGGCTCTCTCCAAGCTTAGGCATCCCGTGGAAGAATCCCCACTCGATGTCGTCAACCACCAACACCCCCGCGTACGAGCGCGATCCGCGCTTGCGCGAGCTCGACACCGAGGTGCTGGCCGTAGGTCGCCACGGGGATCGAGACTGGGCAGTGCTCGCGGACACCATCTTCTACCCGGAAGGCGGCGGCCAGCCCGCCGACCACGGCACTCTCGGGCCGGCGACGGTGCTCGATGTCTCGCGCACCGAGGAGGATGGAGTCCGCCACTTCCTGTCGCAACCGGTCAGTGCCGGACCGACAAGACTGGTGCTCGACTGGGGTCGGCGGTTCGACCACATGCAGCAGCACACCGCCCAGCACCTGCTGACCGCGGTCGCCGCCGATCGCTTTCGTTGGCCGACCACGTCGTTTCACCTCGGTGACCGGCTATGCAACATCGAGCTCGGGGCCGCCAACGTCTCGGCGAACGACCTCGAGCGTCTCGAGGTCGCGGTCGCCACGGAGGTGCGAGCGGCCCGCCCGGTGACCACGCGTCGCGTCTCGCTCGAGGAGTACCAGAGACTCGAGATTGGGGGACTCGAGGTTGGAGGACTCGAGGTTGGCGGATTCGAGGTGCGCACCCGCGGCCTGCCCAAGGGTCACCGCGGCGACGTCCGCCTGGTGTCGATCGAAGGCATCGACACCAGTACTTGCGGCGGCACCCACCTCACGCACACCGGCGAGATCGAAGCGGTGAAGCTGCTCGGCACCGAGCCGATGCGCGGCGGCACCCGCCTGTCGTGGATCGCGGGCGGCCGAGTTCGCCAGCGCCTCGCCGAGACCGAACAGCGAAACACCGAGATGCGTGCGCTCCTCGAGTGCTCCGACGACGAGCTGCAGGGACTCGTCGTGCAGCGACTCGCGACGCTGCGCGCCCAGTCGCGCCGGATCAAGGAGCTCACAGGGCGGTTGGCCGACATCGAAGGACGGGCGCTCGGAGCCGACGGTCGCCCGGTCGCGGCCGCGCACTTCGACGACGCCGATGGCGCCTTCTTGCAACTCGTGGCACGGCAGTTTCTCGCCGGTGAGCCGGGGCCGGCGCGCGTCGCCCTGCTCACCGCCACCAACGATGCCGGCTCGTCGTTCGTGGTCGCCACTCGCGACCCCGGACTCGACGCCGCGGCACTTGGCCGCCGCGTCGCCGAGGTTCTCGAAGGCAAGGGGGGCGGCGCCGGCAACCTCTACCAAGGGCGGGCCAAGGCGCCGCAGCAGCGCGGCCGCGCGCTCGAGGGCCTGCTCGACGAGCTCGCAAGCGACGCCGATTCCCAACCCCCGTGACCTGAGAACCGTTTCACCGACCCACTCCGGAGACCCCGATGAGCCAGCTCACCGTCTATGGCGTCGCCCAATCGCGAGCCGCGCGCACCCTGTGGATGTGCCGCGAGCTCGGCCTCGAGTTCGACCACCAGCCGATCCACTTCACCGATCCCAAGCTGCATTCGGACGACTACCGAGACATCAACCCGAACAGCCGGATCCCGTCGATCCGCGACGGCGACTTCTCGCTCTGGGAGTCGATGGCCATCAACCTCTACTTGGCCAAGAAACACGGCGGTGAGCTATGTCCACGTAGCCTCCAGGAAGAAGCGCTGGCCCTGCAGTGGAGCTTCTGGGTGATGACCGAAGTCGAGAAGCCGCTGCTCAACGTCCTGCTCCAGCGCGCCACCTTCCCTGCCGGCAGCGCCGAAGAGAAGTACTTCCGCGAGCGAGTACCCAAGGATCCCGGCGTCGAGGCGGCGAACATCCAGGCGCTCGAGCGACCCCTCTCCGCTCTCGATTCCGAGCTCGGCGGTCGCAGCTGGTTGGTCGACGACCGCTTCACCGTCGCCGACCTCAACGTCGCCTCGGTCCTGGCGTGGGCGAGGCGGGCGCAGCTCGACCTCGGTCCTTGGCCGCACCTCTCGGGCTGGCTCGATCGCTGTCTGGCGCGGCCGGCAGCGGCGGCCGCGAAGCGACCGCAGTGACACTGTTTCGTTCCTTCTGAGGGTAGCGGCCGAGCTTGGG
>JAQBHE010000043.1:0-4366 GCA_032128015.1 Holophagae bacterium | reverse complement strand
GTCCCCTCGATGGCCCCTTCGGCCGCCGGCCGCGGCCGGGTCGACTCGATGAAGCTCAGGGCGCCTTCGTAGGTGTCCTCGATCTCCCGCAGCTCGGGCACCCGTGCCGCGAACTTCACCCGATCGGTGGCGAGCAGGAATCGCTGCAGCCGTTCGACATCCGCAGGGTCGAGTCGCTCCAGCCAGTCGCGACGCCCGAGGATCTCTTCGGTCGTGAGATCGGTGGCGTTGACGCCGTATCGTCCCTCGACGTAGGCACGGAGAACTTCCGAGATCTGAAAGTAGTAGGCGCGAAGCTCCGCGAGGTTCGAGAAGTCGGTGCGCCGTAGACGATCGAGCTCGCGGAAGGCGATTTCGTGCGGCGCCGGCATCGGAACCGCCGCCAGCGTCCGCCGGCGTCGACGCCACCACCAGATCGCCGCCACCGCCGCGACCAGAACGGCGAGTGCAACGCCGACGATCCAGGGAACCCGCCGTGCCGGCTCGCGCAACGGCTTGACGTCACGGATGTCGGTCGCGGTGCCGTCGGTGGGGAGCACCGATTGGACCTCGACGAAGATCTCCGAGGTCGCGAGGCTTCCCTCCTGACCATCCGGCGAGCGATAGGTCACCGCCACCGGCGGCAGCACGTACGAGCCGACGAAATCCGCCCGCAGCCGATACCAGCGCGACTCGGCGATCCGACCTCGATCTTCCCTGGGACCGTCGCGACCGAGGTCGAGGATCCGAAAGCCGGCGATCGCAGCGCCCGGCTCCGGCACCTCGACGGTGTAGCCGCGCTCGGAATCGATCTCGACCCGATAGGTGATCTGGTCGCCGGTCGTCGCCACAGCTCGGTCTACCGAGGCGCGCGCCTCGACCGGGTTTCGCGCCGCGTCCGCGGACTCCGTCGCGGGCTGCGCACAGGCCGCAAGGAGCACGAGGAACACCGGCACCACGGCTGCGACCAGCACCACGGCCGTGAACAGACCCGCCGCGCCCATTCCCAACGCCCGCCCGTTGCACCGGATCCTGCTCAGGATCTTGGCTCCAAGTTCAGCCATCACCGAGACGCTCCGGAAACAACTCGACATCGGCAGTCGCGAGCTCGCCATCGATCAGCTCTTGATACCCCTCTTGGGCCTTGACCTGGCGGTAGTCGCGCTCGACCGCTTCACGAACCTCTTCCAGCCGAACGGTCTCGGGAGATCGCTTGCCCGCGTAGCGCTTGCGATTCGCCTCGAAGTAGTTCACCAGGTCGATCTCGGCAACTTGGAGACCGCCCACCACTTCGTGCTCGACGAAACGCGAGATCGCCAGCTGGCGCGCCAGGCGCTCGATCGCACCCACGACTTCGGGGTCGCGGTCGTACTCGAGCTTCTGGGCGCGCCGGAACACCAACTCTTCGGCGACGAAGCGGCGCAACAGCTCCTCGCGCTGCTGGCCGGTCCGCGGCCGCGGCGGCGCCCCAGTATCGTCGAGCGCGCGCGCGACCTCGGAGCGCCGGATCTCGCGCCCGGCGACTCGCGCCACCACCGGATCGTTGTCTTGGTCTGGAGCTCGATCACCGGGGACTCGATCACTCGCGGCTCGGTTGCCACCCGAGTCGAGTCGGACGCGGGACTCGAGAGCCGCCTGAGCGGCGTGGGGGCGGCCGAGCCGCTCCAGGGTGTGGACGATCTTGCGCCCTAGCTCGTCCGCCAACGCCTTGGAGCCGAGGCCCTCGGCTTCGTAGAACCAGCGCAACGCCCGTTCCGGACGTCCGCGCTCGAGATAGCTCTCGGCAAGGCCAAAAGCAACGTTGGCGCGAGTCTCGGAGTCGATGAGAGCGATCTCGAGGTAGCGCTCGGTGAGCGCTGCCGACTCATCGAGGGCGCCGACCGCCATCAGCCGCGCGGCAAGCTCGCGAAGGTGCTCGGGGTCGCCCGGTCCGCGCTCTCCTGGCGAAAGAAGGATCGACAACAGCCACACGAGCAGCGCCACGATCACCGCCAATAGCGCCACTTGTACCTGGGCCCACCGGTCTCCCGAGGACCGATGGGTCTGGGAAGCCACGACGATCTCGCTTCCCGGAGGCTGGCGCAGCTCGACCATCGAAGCCTCGATCAGCGTTCCCGCGTGCGGAAGAAGCGAACGATGGCGTCGACATACGGCTCGTCGGTCCAGATCTCGATGTGCCCGACCCCGGCCGCCCGAAACGATTCGGAACGAGTGCGGCGTTGCCGCTCGCCGAGCCCCCGGAACCCGTCGCGCACTTGCCGGTCGGAGGTGTCGACGATCACCACTTCGCCGGTCTCGGCGTCCTCGAGCTCGATCAGCCCGATCGCCGGCATCACCGCTTCGCGCCGGTCGATGACGCTGATCGCGGTGACGTCGTGCCGTCGCGCGGCGGTGCGGAGCCGGCGCTCGAAGCCGTGATCGAGGAAATCGGAGATCACGAACGCCACCACCCGGCGCGGCGTCACCTTGCTCATGTACTCGAGCGCGCCGTCGAGATCGGTGCGCCGTCCGCTCGGACGGAAGCCAAGGATCTCGCGGATCACCCGCCAGACATGGCCGCGGCCCTTCTTCGGCGGGATGTAGTGCTCGACTCGGTCCGAGAAGATCACCAGCCCCACCCGGTCATGGTTGCGGATCGCGGTGTAGGCCAGGATCGCCGCGACTTCGGCGGCGATCTCGTTCTTGAGCTTGGTGGCGGTGCCGAACGCGCCCGACGAGCTGACGTCCACCAACAGCATGACCGTCAACTCCCGCTCCTCGCGGTGCTCCTTGACGAACGGGACGCTCATTCGCGCCGTGACGTTCCAGTCGATGTGGCGAATGTCGTCCCCGGGCTGGTACTCACGGACCTGCTCGAACTCCATACCGCGCCCCTTGAAGGCACTCTCGTACTCGCCGGCGAAGGCGTCGTTGACCAGCCGCTGGGTGCGGATCTGGATGCTCTTGATCTTGGCGAACAGCTCCGGCGGCAGAGTGTCGCCGAGCCCTCGCTGATCGGTCGGGCGAGCCTGGATCACGGAACGTCGACGGTGTTGAAGATGCTCTGGATCAGGTCGTCCGAGCTCAGGTCCTGGGCCTCGGCCTCGTACGACACCAACAGCCGGTGCCGGAGCACGTCGGGACCGATGGTCTTGACGTCCTGGGGCGTGACGTAGCCGCGCCCGGAGATGAACGCCTGGGCCTTGGCGGCGCGGGCAAGGTAGATCGTTGCGCGCGGCGACGCCCCGTAGTCGATCAGCCGCTCGAGACGCTCGAGACCGTACATCGACGGCTCGCGGGTCGCGAACACCAGCTGGACGATGTAGTCCTCGACCTTGGGATCGATGTAGACCTCGTCGGCAACCTGGCGGATGCGCTCGATGTCGGCGGTGTTGAGCACCGGCTCGATGGTCGGCCGATGCCGACGCGCCATCCGGCGCATGATCTCCTTCTCTTCCTGCTTGTCGGGGTACGAGATCTTGAGCTTGAGCATGAACCGGTCGACCTGGGCCTCGGGCAGCGGGTAGGTGCCTTCCTGCTCGATTGGGTTCTGGGTCGCGAGCACCAAGAACGGATCGGGCAGCGGGTGGCTGGTGTCGCCGAGCGTGACTTGACGCTCCTGCATCGCTTCGAGAAGAGCGCTCTGCACCTTCGCCGGCGCCCGGTTGATCTCGTCGGCCAGCAGCAGGTTGGTGAAGATCGGACCCTTGCGCACCACGAAGTCGTGGGTCTGCGGGCGGTAGATCTGGGTTCCCACCAGGTCGGCGGGCAACAGGTCGGGGGTGAACTGGATGCGCGAGAAATCGGCTTGGACCGCCTGTGCTACCGCCTTGATGCCGGTGGTCTTCGCCAGCCCGGGAATGCCCTCGACCAGAATGTGGCCGTCGGCGATCAGCGCCATCAGCAACCGATCGACCATGTAGATCTGGCCGACCAGCACCTTGGCGACTTCGTCGCGCACCCGCTGAAGCAGCGGCGACAGTTTCTCGATCTCGACTTTCAGGTCTTCCACACTCGCAGTCATAGTCGCGATGAGCCTCGGCTGGTGCAGCCAACGATGGTGAGAGAAACGATGGTGAGGGAGAGGGGCGTACCTGGAGGACCGGCGCTGCCGGATGGCGTCGCCGAGATGAGGGTCGACGAGGGAGTGGATGAGCAGGTCGGAGAGCAGTTCATCGAGCGTCTCCCGCTAGAGGCTGGCGGGATCCGGGTCAAGCGGTCGAGCGTCGGTCGACACGCTCCTCGACACTCTCGGCGGCAAGCTCCTCGAGACTTGGTCGATCAAGAGCTCGACGCGGCGTTGCAGTCTATCCAAGTCCTCGCCAGGCGCTCGGAATCCGCCGAACCGGCAACGCTCTCGGAGACCGGCCAGTTCGTCCACGAGCGCCCTGTCGCGCGTCGCACTGAC
>JAQBHE010000042.1:0-3411 GCA_032128015.1 Holophagae bacterium | reverse complement strand
CCCGCAAGAAGCTGCGGGCGAGCGCCGAGCTCTTGTCCGAGCACCAGGCCGGTTCGTAGCCACGGAACGAGAGCTCGAGCTCGAAGAATCCGAGAGCGGCGCGATCGCGGCGTTGCTCGGCGACCCACGCTTCGAGCTTCGCTTCGAGCTCCTGGTGTGGGTAGCCCAAGGGCAGGCGCAAACCGAGGGTGGCCTCCACCCGGTCCTCGAGCCCTTCGAAGCACGACGTGTTGACGTTGCGCAGACTCGGTTGCAGTTGGTCGAAGATTCGCTCTTCACCTTTGTTGTAACGCGCCGCTTCCGCGCTCACCAGGCGCCACAGGTCGAAGGTGAGGGCGCCGATTCCAGCGTCCGGCCCGGCGCTGTGGCGGACTGCTTGACGCGCGCGCAGATCGACCAGCAGGCGGCCCTTGTAGCCGAGGGTGACCCGCCGCGAGCGACTGGGCTCGCCGATCACGCAGGCCTCGGGGATCGGCTCGCGAGCTCCGTCGAAACGGTCGCGGATGAAGCGCGCGCCCTTGCTGGTCGCCGCCTCCTCCTCCACCGCGCCGACGACCACGATGCGCACCGAATGCGCCTCGGCCCACGCGTGCCCCAGCTTCGCTGCGGCAAGAACGAAGGTCGCCAGCGGGCCTTTTGCATCGACCGCGCCGCGGGCAAAGAGCAGATCGCGATCCTGGTCATTGGATACCAGGCGGATCGGGACCTCGCCGGCGACGGTATCGATATGACCCAGGAGCACGATCACCCGCTCGGCATCCGCAGGACCGATCTCACCGACCGCGTTGCCCGCGGCGTCGACGTCGCAACGGACAAGGTCGTGGTCCATCATCCGCCGGACCAGCCACCGGCTCGCCTCGCCCTCTTTCCCCGAGAGCGAAGGGATGGTGACCAGCCCCCACAGCAACTCCACCGCTGGCTCGTCGTCTGGCCCGAACATCATTCCCTCAAGACCGCTTCGAGGCCGCGAACCGCGATCCCGATCTCGTCGTCACCGATGGTGAGCGGCGGCAGGAGCCGGATGACGTTGGGACCGGCAGGCAGAGCCAACACCCCATGCTCGGTGGTCAGGGCGTGCAGGAACGCTCCCGCCTTGCGGCGCAGCTCGACCCCGACCATCAATCCCCGACCGCGGATGTCGCGCACCAGAGTCTTGCCGGCGAGCTCTCGGCGCAGCCGCTCGAGCAGTCGACCTCCGACTTCGCGCGCCCGCTCCGGAAGACGTTGGTCTCGAAGCACGCCGAGGGTCGCCAGCCCGGCCGCGCACGCCAGTGGGTTGCCGCCGAAGGTGCTGCCGTGGACTCCGGGGAACAGCGCAGCGGCGACCGCGCGGGTGTACGCGAGTGCGCCCATCGGCAGGCCCCCGGCGATCCCCTTGCCGAGCGCCACCAGGTCGGGCTCGAGACCGAGCTCCGCGAACGCGAACCAGTCGCCGATGCGGCCGAAACCGGTCTGGATCTCGTCGACAAGCAGCAGAGCTCCGCACTCGCGTGTGACCCGGCGCGCGGCGCGCAGGAACTCGGGATCGATCGGGTGCACACCGCCCTCGCCCTGCACCGGCTCCACCACTACCAGGCCGACGTTGTCGTCGACCGCCGCTGCGAGCGCCGCCGGATCGTCACGCGGCACGAACGTGACGCCGGCGAGCAGCGGCTCGAAAGGCCGTCGGACCAGGGGGTTCCCGGTCACCGACAGCGCACCAGCGGTTCGGCCATGGAAGCTCCCCTGGAGCGCGACCACCCCGGTGCGGCCGGTCGCAAGACGCGCGAACTTGAGGCCCGCCTCGATCGCCTCGGTGCCGCTGTTGCACAAAAACAGGTGGGGCAGGCCGACGGCCGCGCTCAGCTCCTCGAGGAAACGAGCGCGGACCGCGCACGGGAACAGCGTCGGGCAGGCGAGCAGCAATGCCGCCTGCTTGGCGATGGCGGCGGTGAGCGCCGGGTGAGCGTGACCGAGTGGTGCGGTGCCGTAGCCGCTGGTGAAGTCGAGGTAGCGACGTCCCGCGGCGTCGATCAGCCAGACCCCCTCGCCGCGGATGACCGACGCGATCGGACGCTGAGGGATCCAGCCACCGAGCAGCTCGGCCTCCCTCGTGACCAACAAGTCCGCTGTCGTGCTCATTCGATGTGGGTTCCGCCGCCGCCGAGCGCGCTGGCGATCGGTCGCGGAATGCGACCGTCACCGAAGATCACCCGCCGCACGCCGGCCTCGACCGCCTCGACCGCACCCAGGACCTTCTTCTTCATCCGCCCCTCCGCCAGGTCGAGGAAGTTGCCCGCTCGCTCGGCGTCGATGCGCGCGATCAACGAGCTCTCGTCCGGGAACCGCTCGAGCAGTCCAGGGACGTCGCTCAAGATCACCAGGGTGTCGGCGCCGAGCGCGCTCGCTACCATCGCCGCCGCGCGGTCGCCGTCAACGTTGATCGCCTCGCCAGCGTCCGAGGCCCCGGGCGGGGTCAGCACCGGCCGGTAGCCGTGATCGAGGAGCAGCCGCAACAGCTCGACGTTGATGCGCTCCACCGTGCCGGTCCAGTCGTCGCGCAGCACCAGCCGCCGGCCGTCCCGCCGTACCCGCAGCTCCGCTTTGCGCCGCCCCTCGAACAGCCGACCGTCCAGACCCGAGAGCCCGACCGCGTTGACTCCACGCAGCTGTAGCTTCTCCACCCACATCTTGTTGAGCTGGCCGCAGTAGACCATCTCGAAGATCTCGAGGGTTCGGCGGTCGGTGCGCCGGCTGGTGAGGCCGCTCTCGCTGGTCACGAACTGCGGCGGGTGGCCGAGGGCAGTCGCCACCTCGTTGGTGGTCTCAGCGCCGCCGTGGACCAGCACCCAGGGCCTGCCCTCGGCCTCGAGCGTGCACAGATCAGCGACCACCGCGTCGGCGTTGATGGTACGGCCGCCGCCCACCTTGATCACCAGCATCGGAGCGGCGTCTCGAGAGCTCATGCGCAGTCCGTTCGCATCAGATCGGATGCAATCCGGGGAAGCCGAGACCGTCTCTTTCGTCCCAGCCCATCATCAAGTTCATCGACTGGACCGCCGAGCCGGCGGCGCCCTTCATCAAGTTGTCGAGCGCCGCCATGGCAACGATCCTTCCGCTGCGCGCATCGAGCTCGAAAGCGATCTCGGCAAAGTTGCTGCCGGCGAGGATCTTCGGCTCGGGGTAGCGATAGAGCCCGGTGCGCTCTTTGACCAGGCGCAGGAACGGCTGGTCGGTCGTTGCGTTACGAAACGCGCGAAAGAGATCGCGCTCGACGACCCCCTCGCGGGCGTACAGGTGGGCGGTGGCGAGCACACCGCGCACCGCTTCGACGGCGGTGCAGGAGAGCTCGACCGAGGCCGTAACTCCACGCTCGCGCAGTCCTTGCTCCACTTCGGCGGTGTGACGGTGGCCGGTGGGCGCGAAGCTGCG
>JAQBHE010000041.1:0-4231 GCA_032128015.1 Holophagae bacterium | reverse complement strand
GTCCGCGACAGCCAAGGCCCGCGGCTCCAGATCACCTCACCCGAGAACGGCGCGGTCGTGGGCAGTCCGAGTGATGCTCCGGCGACGATCACCGTGGTCGGGTTCGTCGACCTGACGGTCGAAGGACGCCTCCTCGAGATCACCGTGGCGACCGGCGCCGGCTCGGTGATCGCGACCGGCGACCCGGTGACCGGCGCCTTCCGTGCGAGCGGCGTCCCGCTCCTTGCCAACGCCGGCCCGGTGCCGCAGGCGATCGTGGTCACCGCCACCGACGCCGCGGGCAACGCCGGGACCGGCCGGGTCGAGGTGGTCTATGAGCCGGCGCGCCCGGCGATCGTGCTCGATGAACCGGTGGGGCAAAGACGCTACGGCGCCGCCGCGCCGCCGATTGCAGTCAGCGGCCGGGCGTGGGCCGGCGAGGGCGCGGAGGTCAGCATCAACGGCACGGCACTCGTGCCATCGACCCTCGCCTGGAGCGCGCCGGCGGCCGACGGTCGCCGCGCCGTCACCTTCTCGGCTGCCATCGCGGTGCCGGCGAGCGACGGTCCGTTCGGCGTCGTCGCCCGGGTCACCGAGCTCGACGGGCGGTTCGGTCAGGACCGGCGCTTGCTGGTTCGCGACAGCGAAGCGCCTGCGGTGGTCGAGCTCATCCCGGCCGACGGTGCCACCGCGGTCGACGCCAACTCGCTTCTGCTTGCTCTGTTCACCGAACCGGTGATGCGACTCTCTCTGGCGAGCTCGAGCGGGCTGTCGCTCGAGCGTCTGTCGAGCGGCGAGACCATAGTCGGCACGATCGAGGTCTTGGGCAACGCGGTCGCGTTCGTTCCTGGTTCAGCACTCGCCGACGGCGAGACCTACCGTTTCCGCGCCGGCGCCGCCATCACCGACCTCGCGGGTGCCGCGCTCGGGAGCACCGTCGAGGCGACATTCTCGGTGGCGACGGCGAGCGCCGGCAGTGCGCCTTCGCTCGATCCGATCCCAGCCTCGCTGTGCGCCGATCGCCTGTTGGTCACCGGCCAGGCGGCCCCGGGTTCGAGCCTGCGGGTGGTCGACGGCGCGCTCGCGTTCTCGGCGTTCACCGATTCGGCCGGCGCCTTTGCGGTGACCCTGCCGCTCGCCGGCAACGGTTATCACCGGCTGCGCGCCTCAGTCGTCGATGCCGCGGGCGCGCCGGTCGGTCCGGAAGCGATCGCCATATTCCGGGTCGATTGCAGCCTTCCCGGGGTGGTCGAGGCGACCTTCGACCGCGACCGCGGAGTGATTGCGATCCGCTTTACCGAGGCGATCGCGCCCGCGAGCCTCGAAGTTGGCGCTGGCCACGCGATTCGGGTCATCGATGCCGAGGATCCGGCCGCTGTCGAGCTTGCCGGTGTGGTCGCGTCGACGACCGATCCGGCACGCTTCGAGGTTGCTCTCGACCCATCGTCCGTCGCGTCGTGGCGCGATCGGCCGGTGCGGCTGGTGGTCGGACCGCCGGCCGCCGACCTCGAAGGCAACGCCATGGCTGGGGTCTTCGAAGTGGTGTTCTTCCCGGGTACGTCGGGCGGGCTCGGCGGCGGCTTCCTGTTCGGTGAGACCTACGACGACGCTTCGGGTCGGCCGCTCGCGGGCGTCTCGGCAGGTCTCTGGGACTCGGCATCGCCGCTGCCTGGGACCGTGTCCGCCGGGAACGTCGGGGTGCCGGTGCAGCAGACGACGAGCGAGGCGCGCGGGCGGTACACCTTGACCCGTGTCGCCGGGGTCACCGCCGGACGCTACGCGGTGTTGCTCACGAAGGATGGCTACACCCGGGTGGTGCGCCTCCTCGCCATCGAGCCCGCCGCCGGGATCGTGCCTTTCGACGCCCGCCTGACCCCGCGCCAGCCGGCGCTCGGCGCGCTCGATCCGGTGGCCGGCGGTCGCCTGGAAGACGGGGCGAGCGGTCTCGCGGTCGAAGCCGATCCAGCGGCGCTCCCGGGCTCGAGCCCGATCGGGGTCGAGCTCACCGCGCTCTCCGACCAAGGCCTGCCCGACCTGTTGCCGCTGGGCTGGACTCCGGCGGTGGCGGTGGAGCTCCGTCTGGTCGTTGCGGGCGCGGAGCTTCCAGATGGCGGAGCCACCGCGTTCGCGCCGGGCGCGGTGCGCGTCGAGGTCGACCTGCCCGCATGGGTGCTCGACTCGGACGACCTGGTCGCGGTCCAGTATGAGCTCCTGACCGGCCGCTGGCGAACCCTCGAGCTGCCGCTGGCGGCCACCGGCGCGGCAGGTCTCCGACGCCGCGTCATCCGCCCGTTCGGGCCCGGCGCGCTGGCGTTGGTGCTCGCCGATCAAGATCCGTCGACTCGGCCGCCGATGCCGCAAGCAGCCGGTGAGACGCTGCTCGGCGCGGCCCGTCCGGCGTCGCCACCGGCGCTGGTCGCGGACCTCATCCTCGATCCGCCCGTGGTGGCGCCGACTGGCCGTTCGCGAGCGCGGGTGCGAGCGCGCTCTGACGACGGCATCGAGCCGTGGCCGAGCGGTCTCGCGGTCCAGGCGTTCCTCGAAGAGAAGCTGATCCTGGCTGCCGGAGCCGGCCAGCTGCTCGAGGCGCCGTTCAGCGCCGACCTCGTGCTCTACCGGCCGCACCCCGCTCCTGGTGAGCCGGCAGTAGCGGCGAGCGGAGCTTCGGGGTTCGTCGAATTCACCGTCTCACCGAGTCCGCGTGCCGCCCAGGTGCTGCTCGACGTCGGATTCGAGAACGTCCGTCTGTTCCCGTTCCCCGAGGAGATCGAGCGCGGTCAGGTACTGGGTCCGCGCGGCGGCACCGTGGCGTCGCCGGACGGCGTCGAGCTGGTGCTCGCCGAGGGCGCACTCGGCCAACAGACCGCGGTCGCGATCGAACGGCTCGCCGCCACCGAGCTCGCAACCCTCGCAGCGATCGAGGGCTACGACATCCTGGCGGCAGTCCGCATCGACCTCGGCGGCCAGGTCCTCGCGCGTGCCGCGGCACTGCGCCTCGATCTGCCGCTCGATGCGCCGCCGGCGATTCCCGGTGAGCCGCGAATCGTGCTCGCCGAGCGGGTCGAGCAGCCGGCGGATGGTCGCGGTGCCTTCCACCGGCTGACCGCCCGCGCCCAGCGTCAGGCGCGCGCGAGCAACCTGCCCGATCGCCTGGTGGCGGCGCCCGAGCTCGCGCTCGACCTGCCGCTCGAGGGTTTGGTTCGCGAAGGTCTTTATCTGGTGCTCCATGCCCGAGCAGCGATCGGCTTCGCCCACGGCTTCGTGCGCGGCGCCAACGGTTTCCCGTACCCCTCGTCGCGCGCGACCGCGGATGGTCTCGGCACCGCTCACCTCACCGAGGCCGGCGGCGGCTATGCGCTGGTGGTCCCGGCGCACGCGGCCGCTGGCCAACAGGCGACCCTGCGCGCGCACCACCCGGATCTCGATGAGGAAGGCAGCATCGACGTCAGCCTCGCTCCTGACCAGGTGCTGGCCGCCGACATCCTCATCAGGCCGGTGCCGCCCCAGATCGTCGCGCTGTCGCCGCCGCCGGAAGCGGTCGGCCAGCCGGTCGGCACCGCGGTCTCGGTGCGTTTCGACGAGCCCCTCGACCCGGCAAGTGTGACCACGGCGACCCTGCGCCTCGAGCTCGCGCGCGCTGACGGCAGCGGCCTCGGTTCGGGAGTGTTCTTTGCCGGCGCGGTGTCCCTGTCGCCCGACGGAGCGCTCGTGGTGTTCGAGGCGACGCGACCGTTGCCCCCGGGCCGCCAGATCGTCGCCCGCTTCGCCGGCAACGTCCGCGACCGCGGCGGCTCGTACTACGCCGGCGAGCAGCCGGTGGTGTGGCGCTTCACCACCTCGACGGTGGTCGCGCCGGGCGGCAATGTCGATCCCAGCAAGTTCCGCCTGTGGGTGCCGGAAGCCGGCGTCGCGCGGATTTTCGGCGATCCGGGCGCGCTTCCGGGAGTGGTCGCCGGTGACCTACCGTGGTCCGTCTCACCCGAGGTCGAGCCTCGCGGCGCGGCCGCCGATCCGACCGTCGACACCTTCCCGGCGGCCGCCGACGGCAGCTTCGACGGCCGCGTCGGCCATCCCCAGAGCGGCTTCCCGGCCACCCTCGAGTCCAAGGTCTGGGTGCGGGTGCTCGATCCCACCGGCGCGCTCGCCGCGCGTTTCCGGGTGACGCCGATGGTCAGTGCCGACGGCAAGGGCTTCGTTGCACAGGTCGACGAAGAAGTGTCGTTCAGGAGCGTCGATGGAATCGTGGTCCGCG
>JAQBHE010000040.1:0-3711 GCA_032128015.1 Holophagae bacterium | reverse complement strand
CCGATCAGCGCCAGCGCTCGACCGAGATCGAGCGCCGGCAGGCTCGGCGCGGCAGGGATCTGGGCCACTTCGGAGAGGATCTCGCCGAGCCGCGCCAGCACCTCGATGGTCGGCGCATCGGAGGCCGGGTCGAGGTCATCGGGAACCAAGCGCTCGAGCGCGGCGACCAGGATCGGCGCCCACTCGGCGAGCGGCCGGCGATCGCGGGTACCGGGGAGCGCGAACAGGTCGGCAATCCGCGCCTCGAGCTCGTCCAATCCGCCGGTCTCGAGCGGCGTCTGGGAACCGCGGTCGCCGAGACGAGTCTGCAGCCATCGGTTGGTGTACACGTCGAGCGCGCTCGGCCAATCGCACTCGTCCGTCGCGGCCAGGTACGACTCCAAGACCGGGGTGCGCACCAGGGTCGCAAGGTCACCCAGCCGTCGTCCCGCCAGAAAGCGCGACAACCGCTGGAGCACCAGGGCCGGTTCGCTCGAAGCCATCGACCGGCCGGCCGGCGAATGACCGCCGAGACCGGCGAGCTCGAGGGCATGCAGCACCGATCGCGACACCCGAGCGTCGCCCAGCGCAATGCTGATCTGGTCGGCAGCGAATCCCTGGTCGAGGATCGAGCGCAGCTGCTGGGTCACCACCGCCGGCTGGTCGGCGGCGCGGTCGACCACTTCGACCGCCGCCGCCCCGAGATCGAGATCTCGCTCGAGCCAGCCCTCGAGGGTCGGGCAACCCCAACCGTCGAAGCGGTCGGCTTCCGAGGATGGCGCTGCGACCAGACACCAGACCGGAGCGCCGCCGTTCTCGAGGACCCAGTTGTCGAGAACCAGGCGAAACAACCGCGGCAGCTCGACCACACCGACGACCACCACCCGCTCGACTTCCCCGGGCGCTAAGAGCGCGGCGGAATCGATCGAGCCATGGTCTGTCGAGCCAGCGACAGGGCCGCGGACGGCGGCCAGGTGGGACGCCGATCGGCTGCACTTGCCCAGCCGTTCGAGGTCATGCGCGAAGCGCTGTCGCAACCGGTCGAGCGCCAGCCAGCGCCGTTCGTCCGGGAAACCGTCGAGCCGGCGAGCCAGCGGGGCGACCGCGCTGGTGTCGAGGCCCTCGGCCGCGAGCTCGTCGTCGAGCCTCTCGAGCTCGATCGCAAGCGCGAGCCAAGCCGGCCAGTCGTCGTCGTCCGGAGGCGCCGGGAATACCGCCTCCCGCAGCTCCGGGGGCGCCGAGCGCAGCGACTCGGCGCGGACCCATCGTGTTTCCACCTCGCCGGCGACCGCAAGCGCGCCCGGGTTCGAACGCCGCGTCAGGCGCTCGGGCAAACTGCCCAGGGTGACGATCTGCGGCGGCACCAGAGCCCGGCGCTCGAGGGCTGCGAGCTCGACCAGTCTCTCGAGCAATCGGCGGCTCGCACGCCGACCCGGAACGACCACCAGCACCTGTTCGAGGTCGGCCGTGATTCCGCCGACGTCTCCGGCGGGGTAGCCGGCCGTGTCCTCGGCCGTGGCGCTGGAGGCCAGATCGAGCAGCCAGCGCGCGGCGCCGCCGAGCAACGGCTGATCCCACCCGAGGAACACCCGCGCGGGCTGCCACCCGACAGACCCGACCGCAGTCGCCAGGGTCACGGCTCAGTCCACTTCCTGGACTCGGCGAGGAAACCGACCGGTGTGTCCTCCGATCCGCAGCACCCGGCCCTGGAGCCGGGCGTACGGCGCCTCGCGGCAGGTGGCGACCAGGATCTGACAATGCTCGGCGGCCTGCTCCAGGATCTGGCACAACCGCGGCATCCGCTCATCGTCGGCGTTGACGAGGCGGTCGTCGAGGATCACCAGCTGACGCTCCTCGCGGCTGAGCAGCACCCCGATTGCGAGACGCAACAGGATCACGATCTGCTCGTAGGAACCGTAGCTAAGACTGTCGAGCGGCAGCGGCTCGTCGTAGCGAGCGCTCACCAGCCCCCGCGGCAAGAGCTGGTCGTCGAGCATCAACTCGGCATAGTCGCGACCGGTCAGCAGCTCGAGCCAGGGGTTGACGATCTCGAGCACCGGCGCCGACAGCTCGTCGGCCTGCGCGTTCTGGTGGTTGCCGAGCAGCTCCCGCAGCAGCTTCGCCGCCTGCGCCCGTCGCTCGACGACTTCGAGACGGCGCCCGACGGTATCGCGACGCGCCTCGAGGTCACCGATCCGGGCATCCAAGCTCGAGGCCGCGACTTCTTCGATCCGGGCCAGGCGATCGGTGCGCTCGCCGCGCAGCCGGGCGAGCTCGGTCTCCGAGCGCCCGAGGCGCTCGATCACGCCAGCGCGCTCGCGGCGCGGTCGCTCGTACCTCGCGAGCCCGGCGCTCGACCTCGGAGCGCGCCTGCGCCACCGCCTCCTCAGCCACCGCCAGCGCCGCCGCGAGATCCCCGAGCGCCGAAGTCGCCCGCACCTCCTCGGCCTCTTGGCGGCGCAGCCCTAGGACCTCGGACTGCAACGACGCGGTGCGCTGCGATGCCGCCACCAACTCTTCGTTCTTCTGCAAGCAGGCCTGCTGGGCGCGCTGCTCGGCATCGCGCTCCTCTTTGACCGCGCGGTCGAAGCGCTTTTCGCGCTCCTCGAGCTGCCAGATCTGCTCGAGGGTTCGCTCCTCGGCCCAACCCTCGAGCCCTGGCAGCACGGTCTGCGGCGAGCGGCGCTCGAGATCGGCGAGCTCCTGGCCGACCTCGCGCAAGCGTCGTTCCTCGGCCTCCAGGCCCTCGCCCTCGGTGAGCTCGGCGAGCCGGGTCTCGACCTCTTGGCGGCGGGCTTCGACACGACGACGCTGCGCCCCGAGCTCTTCGAGCTGTGGCAGATCGGGGACTCGATGGCTCTGGCAAAGCCGGTTGAGTGCGCGAGCGTGTTCGCGGGCTTCGAGGTCGAGACGGGCCACCGCGTCGTCGCCGCTGCGCACCCGCACCGTCCCGAGATCGCCGAGGCGAAACGCGGTCGGTCGGGTCACCAGGTGCTCGCGACGCTCGACGTCGACCTTGGTCTCCGGCCGGGCTTCGATCTCGACTCCCCCAGAGAACTCGAACGACACCCGTGCCGCGCTCGCCTCGGCGGCCTCGAAGAGCATGCGGCTGCGCTCGGCGAGCTGGCGCGCTTCGGCGATCTCGGGGTCGCTCGGGCCGGATCGCAGCAGCGGCTCGGACTCGATCGCCCGCAATCGCGCCGCGAGCTCGCGCGCCCGCTCGAGCTTGGCCGCGAGCACTCGCTGCTCGCGCACCAGCTGCTCGATCCGCAGCTTCGAGCGCAGATCGGCGACCCGCGTTCGCACGTCTTCGAGTCGGGGGACCAGTTCCTCTTCCCAGCGCCGGGCGTGACGCTCAGCGGTCCGACGATGATCGCGCACCAACGAGCGCAGCTGCTCCTCGCGCTCAGCCGAGACTCGCGTCGATTCCTCGAGGGCACCGCGGCGCTCGGCCAGCGAACGCAGACGCTCGAGCCGCTCGGCGAGCTCGCGACGGCCGCGCTCGGCCACTTCGAGACGCTCCCGGCTATGCCGCTGCGCCTCGAGCACGGCTACCGACTCCTCGATCAAGCACTCCAGGTCGGCGAGTGCTTTGCGGGCGGCGTCGACCTCTCCGGCCACCGACTCGGCGCGTGTCTCGATGCCCTGGAGCTCCTCGCGGTAGCGCTCGGCGCGCGCGATCTCGTCGCGGCGCGCTGCGAGATCGGCATCGATCTGCGGCAGATCGCGACC
>JAQBHE010000039.1:0-5891 GCA_032128015.1 Holophagae bacterium | reverse complement strand
GCTTCTCCGCCGGCGCCGACATGCAGATGCTCAAGGGCACCGCCGACGGCGCCGCACGCACCACCGAGGACCTGCTCGATTCGAGCCCCGGGGATCCCGCGTTGGGCGCCGACTTCGAAGTCACCTACGGCTATCTGTTGGCGGTCCGAAAGCCGTTGATCGCGGCGGTCAACGGTCCGTGCGCCGGCCTCGGGTTCGTGATCGCAATGCTCTGCGACCTGCGTTTTGTCTCCGATCGCGCCACCTTCACCAGCGCCTTCGCGAACCGCGGTCTGATCGCCGAGCACGGCGTCAGCTGGATTCTGCCGAGGCTGATCGGACCGTCGCGAGCACTCGACATCTTGTGGACCGGCCGCAAGTTCGACGCCGCCGAAGCCGACCGGCTCGGGCTCGCCAACCGGGTGGTGCCCCACGACGAGCTGCTCGACCAGACTCGCGACTACGTCCGCGAACTGGCGGCGAAGTCGGCGCCGCGGTCGCTGATGATCATGAAGCAGCAGGTGTACAAGCACCTGATGAAACCGCTCGGCGAGGCGATGACCGAGAGCAACCGATTGATGGCGGCAAGTCTCGAGCGCGACGATTTCCGCGAAGGGGTCGACTCCTACCTCGAGCGACGGCCGCCCAGGTTCGAGCGCATCACCTTCGAGTGAGCAGTTAGGCATCTTGAGACTTCGGAATCGGTTGAGCCAAGACGCGGAGGAGAAAGTCGCGATGAGGAAGCGAGGTCTGTTTCTGACTCTGGGCGTCGCCCTCGTGGCGACCGCCGTAGCAACCATCGGCCAACAGCCACCGACGCCACGCCAGGTCGGAACCATGAGCGAGCTGATGGTCAAGATCATCTATCCGACCTCGGACGCGATCCTCTACATCTCCACCCGCACCCCCACCAACGAAGTCGAATGGGGTGAGCTCCAGGGCAAGGCGTTGATGCTCGCCGAGTCAGCGAACCTCATCATGTCGCCGATCCACGCCCGTGATCAGGGGCAGTGGATGGAGGACGCCAAGCTGATGCTCGACGCCGGCGAGGAGGCCTACGAGGCGGCGCTCGCCAAGGATGTCGACAAGCTGGCCGAGCTCAACGACGCGGTCTACCAGTCGTGCGTCACCTGCCACCTGCACTACCGTCCGGACTACGGCAAGAAACCCTGACTGGCCCCGGCTTTCCGGGCGACATCGAGCCCGCGGCGGTCGCCGCCGAGCGCGGTCGGACCTTGTCACGGCGGATTGCGAGATCCTCAACGACCGTCGGGGGCCGTTCTCTCGCGGACGAAGACTCCCGCTTCGACGAGTTTCTTGAGCGTTCGGCTGGGGACGCTGGCGGCGGGAGGCAACTCGACTACGGTGTCGGATATCAGTTTCGCCTCCTTGCCCGCCGCCGCGAGGACGCGGATCGCGGTCTCGGCATCACCGGCCTCGACGAGGAGAGCCGGCCGGGCTTCCGCCCAGCGCACCGCCTGAAGCCAAGCCTGCACCTGAGTTGCGACGTTTGCCGGCAGCGCCTGGGTGGAGAGATTGCGCAGCGCGCCGACCAAGCGCGCGGCGTCGTAGCCCCCGGCGGCGGCGCGCTGCACCGAAGCCTTGGTCAATCGGTAGAGCGTGCCCACTCCGTGGCCGTTCTGCTGAGCGCGAGTCGGGCTGGCAAAGGCCGAGATCTCGAGCTCTGCGCCCGGGGACGGCGCCAGAAAGACAATCTCGAGGTTGGGCTGAACGACAACCTCCGTCTTCTCGATCGGCGAATCGAGCTCGAAGTCCGGTGCCTCGCCGAGGAGGAATCTTCCGACCGACGTCAGCCGAAACAAGAAGTCCTCGTTGTCAACGCCCAGAGCGATGGCTCCGAGCGCGAACAGGCGAAGGAAGAAGAAGGTGACCAGCACGTTCAACCAACTGGCTTCCGTGTCCTCCCGAGAGATCCAGCGGTAGCTCGACGTCTTCTCGCTGAAAGGGCTGTGCGCGAGCGCCTGCTGGTGAAGGAACGGAGCCAGACGGAGGAAGACTTCCGAGGACCCGCGTCGGTAGGCGGCGACCAGCGCGGGAAGCGGGTCGACGCTCCAGAATGGGTCCCACATTTGCAGGCTCACCGGCACGAACGACAAAACACCCACGCCCTCGGTCAAGGGGCCCTCTTCGAGAACGTCACCCCGGGGACGGAACCTGGACCTGGGGTCGCGCGACAAGCGGTCGATGACATAGCGCAGGCGCGCCTTGGGAGAAAGGGCGGTCCAGCTCTCGCCAGACGCGGTCAGGACCATCCGCAGGTCCTTGCCCGGCGTCCCCGCCAGGGTGACGAAGCCCAAGGCGTAGGCCTGCCGGCAGGCGGCGTCGCACCGTCGTTCCAGCGACCAGCCGGTGCTCGCGGAACCGATCCACGGCGGCAACGGCGTCAGCCTGGCGGCGAGCGCGTCCTGATTCCGGGAAAACATCACGAATCCGCCCGCCTTCATTCGCGGTGGCGCAACCGCGCATTCGACCAACAGGGCCAGCATGTCTTCCACCATGACTGGGCGCGCGATGACCTCTGACGGCGACTCGGCCGCGACCGGGTCGGCGGCCAGAACCCGACGTCCTTCCAGTGCCTTCGCCGCCGCCGGCCAAAGCCCGATCATCGGCCGAGCGTTGGCATCGATACAGGCGAGGACCAGAACCTCGTTCAGGGCAACTTGCAATGCTTCTGCGAGCCTGACGGGGCCGTCGCTGGGGTCCCCGACCTTCTCGAGGAAGATCCCAAAGGCGTCTTCTACCGACCATGGAGACATCGCGGAAAGGAGGGAGTCCACCAGCCAGTAGCAATCGATCAGAACCGCGAGATCGACCCGATCAAGACGCTGTCGCCGCTCCTTGTCCAGACGATCGGACGCGTTCGTCACTCCAGCGTCGCTGGAGTCGTCGAACGTGTCTGCGCCCTCGGCTGCGCCCTGATCAGCCTCGCGCACTCGGCGGCGCACATACTGGAAGAACTGATCGATCCAAAGATAGGAGCCAGCCAATTGCGGGAGACCCTCGACGGCTTGGCGAGGGTGCGCGCATAGCTCCTGGCGCTCCTTGAGCGTGAAGTGCTCGACCAGGTAGGCCGACAACTGGCTCCGCTCGCCGGGCCTGTCCGGGCGAGCGTCAGCGTCGAGGACCCGGGCTCGGTCCATCGCTCGCATCGCCTTGCTGAAGGCTCGGTGGACCACCGCGACCCGGACGACACTGCCGACATGTTCGACGAGACCGCCGCCAGCCAGCTCGCCCAAGGCTTCGGGCTCGAGATCATTGGAGTGGTGATCTCCCGACGGCTTGAGCTCGAGAAAGCTCCAGCGAGAGTCGAGATCCAACCGCTCCCAGGCAGACAGCGTGTCGACGAACTGCACCCAGTCGATTTCGAGGTATTTCAGGGTCGGACCCTCGGGATCGAGTCTCGGGCGGGATCAGAGACTTGGCGCCGGCTCGAGAGGTTCGGCCCCGGTCTGGGTTTCGGTCTGGGACCGGCCTGCCCATTCATTCGCGACGGCGCCCGCGGCGCTCCCGGGCTCAGCGTAGGAGATCCGATACTCGTAGCCCTGCTCGCAGAGGAAGCGATGGCGATTGAGCGCGAAGTCTTCTTCCACGGTGCCGCTGGAGACCAGAGAGTAGAAGCTCGCCTGCCGTCGGTCCCGCTTCGGGCGGAGGATCCGCCCAAGTCGCTGCGCTTCCTCCTGCCGGGAACCGAATGTGCCGGACACCTGGATCGCGACCGAGACCTCCGGAAGGTCGACCGAGAAGTTGCCGATCTTGCTCACTACGAGACCCGCCAACTCGCCCGCCTCCAACGCCGCGAACAGCTCATCTCGTTTGGCCTGCGACGAATCTCCGGTGAGAAACGGCAGCCCGAGCGCACTGCCCAGCTCCTTGACCTGCTCCAGGTACATCGCCATGATCAGGACCGGCTGGCCAGGGTGCGCTTCGACGAGAGCGCGCACCAGCGGGATCTTCTGGATGTTCTCGGAGGCGATCCGGAACCGTTGTCGCTTCGGCGCCCGAGCGTAGTCGAGGCGTTGCCAGACCGGCAGCGGGACCCGGATCTCGCTGCACACCGCGGTCGCGATCCAGCCCTGCTCCTCGAGCTCCCGCCACGGCACATCGACCTTCTTGGGTCCGATCAGAGCGAAGACCTCGTCCTCCTTGCCGTCCTCGCGCACCAGGGTTGCGGTCAACCCGAGACGCCGCCGGGCCTGGAGCGCCGCGGTGACCTGAAACACCGGCGCCGGCAAGAGATGCACTTCGTCGTAGACGATCAGACCCCAGTTGGCGCGATCGAAAACCTCGAGGTTGAGCATCGGTTCATCGCGGCTGCGACGGTAGGTCAGCATCTGGTAGGTGGCGACGGTCACCGGCCTGAGCTCGCGCCCAGGGCCGTGGTAGAGACCCACCTCATCCGGCTCGAGTGTCGTCTTGTCGAGAGCTTCGGCGATCCATTGCTTGGCGGCGGTAACGCTGGTGCACAGAACCAGCGTCGTCGTCTGCAGCGCGTGCATACAAGCGAGCCCGACGATCGTCTTGCCGGCGCCGCAGGGCAGCACCACCACGCCGCTGCCGCCCGCCGCAAAGCGGGGATCGGCGAATCCAGCCGCAGCTTCACGCTGGTAGTCGCGCAGCTCGAAAGCGCCGCCAGCCAGGGTCTGCTCGCGGAACTCGAACGCCAGGCGATCGCCGTCGCTGTATCCGGCCTCGTCGGTGGGCGGGAAGCCGGCCTTGAGCAGAGCGAGCTTGAGCAGGCCGCGGCGCTCCGGATCGATGTGGTAGTGGAGCGGGTCCCGGCGCGGCCCGAGCCACTTCTGGACATCGCGGTCGACCGCCGCCTCCGCCAACGTATCGGGGTCGCTCGACTCGAGGGTGAGCGCGTCGTCCCGGCGAACGAGACGGAGTCGCCCGTAGCGCGAGGCGTGGGTGCGGATCTCCTTCTCGAAAGACTCTGGCACCGGGTACCTGCTGTAACGATGAAGCGTCTCGAGCATCTCCTCGAGGCTGACTCCGCTCGCCCGGGCGTTCCACACCGAAAGCGCGGTCACCCGATAGGTGTGCACGTGCTGCGGCGCCTTCACCAGCTCGGCGAAGGCCATCAGTCGCGCGCGCGCCTCCCCGAACGCCGGGCTCATCACCTCGAGCAGCACGGTGTCCGCGCCTTGCACGATCAACGGCTTCGCGGTGGCGTTCGGATCGGTCATCGGCCCACTCGACAGGGACAACGCAGGGCATTTCCGGCGCGAACGCCGACTCTACGCTGCTCGACCACGCCGAACAAATCGCCGCGGCTCTAGCAGCCCCAGCCGGAACGCCCGGAAACGCGTCCGATACCTGCGTCCGCTACTTGCGTCTGACCCTGAACTTGCCGAGGCTGACCCCAATGTCCCAGCCGCGGCCGGTACCGGCGATGGCGAGCGATATCGGTCCCTTGGTCATCGCGGTAGCGCCGCTCGAGCGCACAGCGCCGGCGTCGGCGGACGCGGCAGCATAGGAGCCGAAGATCTCGTCGATCCCGTAGACCTTGGAGAACTGGCCGGTGCCGCCGATGATCTCGTTCTTGCCGAAGGCGATGCCGCCCGCGTCCACCCGGATCGTCACCTCGGCGTCCTCGCCGTTGCTGCACTCGACCCGACCTTGACCCTTGCCGCGCTTGTAGAACACCGACCAGCTCTTGAGATCGAAAGTCATCTCGCAATCGACGTCCGGGGCCTGCCGGGGCTCGGCCAGCACGGGCAGCGCCAAGACAAGCAGCAGGGCGGTGAGCGCTGCGTAGGTGGCGGCAGCGTAAGTCCAGGGGGCGCGGTGCAAACTCATCTTTCGGCTCCACTCTCGCGGTTCGGTCGGGGTCCGGTACCCAGCACACTGCATCTTCAGACGCACGGCTCTTCAGGCACACGGCTCTTCAG
>JAQBHE010000038.1:0-3609 GCA_032128015.1 Holophagae bacterium | reverse complement strand
CGTCTCGAGCATGAACCACTCCGCCATGTCGTAGACGTAGTGGTCCCACAGGTTTCGAAGGATCGGATCGAAGGACCGATCCACGCGCCTGATGTCGATGTCGTGAGAAAGCACTTGCTTTGTGAGAGCGACCGATTCGGGCAGCCCAGTGCGACCGCTACTTCGCGAGCAAGTCCAGAACCGCCAGGGTCATCGCCTGCACCCCCGCCTTCACCGACGGTTCGGGATCGATGCGGAAGAACGGCGAGTGGTGCGACGGCACCGGCGGACCGCCGGTCCGCGCCGCCTCGAGGATCGCCGGCGGGGTGCCACCGACGCTGAAGTAGACGCCGGGCACGCGATCCGCAGTCTCGACGAAGTAAGCGAAGTCCTCGGCGCCCATCCCCGACGGCCTGTCGACGTAGAAGGCTTCGTCGCCCATGCCCCGCGCGATCGCCGCGCGTACCCGCAGCGCGGCCTCCCTGTTGTTGATGGTCGGCGGCGTCGACTCGGTGGTGCGCACCACCCGCGGCAGCAGCGAGTCGGGCAGACCGGCGGTGCGGCCGACGCCCTCGGCGATGCGCTCGATCGCGGTGAGCAACTGGTCGCGGGTCTCCCGGCTGTTGGCGCGCACCGTCAGTTGGAGCTCGACCTTGTCGGGGATGATGTTGTGCTTGAAGCCACCGTGGATCGAGCCCACGGTCACGACGCCCGGCTCGAGCGGATTGAGCTCGCGCGAGACGATGCCCTGGAGCGCGACCACCAGCTGCGCCGCGATGTACACCGGGTCCTTCCCCTGGTGCGGCGACGCGCCGTGCGCGCCGATACCGCGCACCGTGATGTCGACGCTGTCGGACGACGACGCGAGCAGCCCCTCGGGGACGTTGATCTTGCCCGCCGGCTCCCCCGCCGCGACGTGGAAGGCGAGAGCGTAGTCGGGCACCCCGAAGCGCTGGTAGAGGCCGTCGGCGAGCATGTCGCGGGCGCCCGAGATCCGTTCCTCGGCGGGCTGGCCGACGAACATCACCGTACCGGACCAGCGGTCTTTCATCGCCGCGAGCCGGCGCGCAGTGCCGATCATCGAGGTGATGTGGACATCGTGGCCGCAGGCGTGCATCACCGGCACTTCTTGGCCGGTGATGTCGACCTGGCGCACCGTCGACGCGTACGGTAGCTCGGAGGCTTCGAGCAGCGGAAGTCCGTCCATGTCGGCGCGCACCAGCACCAGCGGACCGTCGCCGTTGCGGAGCACGCCCACGAGGCCGGTGCCGCCGACGCCCTCGGTGACTTCGACGCCCGAGGCTCTGAGCTCGGTCGCGAGCCGCGCCGCGGTCTCACTCTCGCGGAACGACAGCTCCGGGTGGCGGTGGAAGTGTTCGAACAGCGCACCGAGGTCGCGCTCATAGTCGGCAGCGATCGCCGCCTCGAGGCCTTGGGCCAGAACCAGGGACGAGGGCCCGACGAGGATGAGAGCGACGAGCGCGACGGAGGCGAGAACGCGGAGCTGGGTGGTCATGGTGCAGAATCTCCGTTGGTAGAAAGTCCGCGGCGGGCTCTTCCCGAACGCCTTCGAGTCGACCTATGCTGAACCATAGTCTGTGACATGCCCAAGCACACGAGAACCACGGTCGTCATCTCAGACAGTCTGATGGCGAAGGTCCGAGCGACCATGCAAGATCGGGGCGTTACCTTTCGCGCTCTGGTCGAGGATGGCTTACGGCGAGTCGTCGAGACCGGCGAACGCGAACCGATCGCCGACTCGCCCGACGCTCGATTCCGGGGACACTTGGGACTCGTTGACGGACTCGATCAACAGGACCTTCCCAGGCGAATCGCCGAGCTTCTGGCGAAAGGTCACAGCTCGGACCCTTGATCGCGATCGACACCAACCTCCTCGTCTACGCTCATCGGATGGGGGCGCATCGCCGCCGCCTGTCTCGCCCACGGTGTGCGTGAGCTCTGGAGCGTCGACCGGGATTTCAGCCGGTTCCCGTAGCTGCGAGTGTCGAATCCCCTCGTGGAATCCGGAAACTGAGAATCAGTACGCCGAGCCGTCAGTCTCGCGAGCTGTCGCCAGTCTTCTTCTTGGCCTGCGCCTCACCCTCGAGCAGCCGCGCGCCGCGAAGGATGCCGCCGAGCGAGTAGTTGCCCTCGTGGCACGCGTACTCGAACACCCGCTCGTCGCTCGCCGGCCAGGTGTAGGCGCCACTCCACGGCTTGCTCCAGGTCGATGGGTCCTCGATCGTGAACTCGTAGAGCAGGGTCTCGGCGTCGACCCGGCTGAAGCGCTCGACGACGTGAAGGTCCTCAGACGCCATCATCAACCCCGACTGCTCGCGGAAGTTGGTGGTGTCGACAACCAGGGTGTCGCCTTCCCAGCGCCCGATCGAGTCACCCATCCACTTGCGGATCGCAGGGGGATCGTGCTTGGCGTTGAGCCGGACCACCCGGGCGTCGTGGTTCATCTCGACCTGGATCATCACGTGATCGTCGGTCTGGACGATCCGCTTCATGTTGTTGTACATCACCGGCAGCATCGGCGGCCCCGAAGTCGAGCCGAATCCGAGCAGGCAGCGTTCGCCGAGAGGACGCATCTCGGGGTCGTCGTAGGGACCGCTCTCGAGGCCGACCCACCACGCCTCGCCACTGTTTGGGCGCGCGAACTCGGCGAGATCACGGGAGCGCGCCATCGCCGACGGCGCGAGCGGCGGCATCTGGCCGTTCGGCGGATCGGTGATGATCGAGGTCCGCCACTGGCCGTCGATCTTGAAAGCACCAGTGCCGAGGTCGTTGAAGAACGCGTTGTAGCCGCCGACGCCGCCGGCCGCTCCGTTGAACTCCTTGGCGAAGAAGTCGACGCCGCCCTTAGGGGGCGCGATTCGGTTCGGATCGCTGGGCTCGAAATCCTTGCCCAGGTTGTTCTTCCAGTACTCGGCGAGCTGGGCGGCCTCCTCGTCGGTGAGCGTGAGCTTGTCGCCGAGGCGCGCCGGGCGCGACAAGGGTGTCAGGGTGGCGATGTCGTAGGTGCCGGAGAGGTCCGGCTTGCCGTCCGGGCGGCGAGGGATCTTCGACGAGCCCTCCTCGGCGAGCGCCGTCATCGGAGTCACCAGCGCAACGATCACGGCGAGCACGAGCGCGCCCCTGCCAAGCGTCCAATTCTGCAGCTTCATCTCGGCCTCCGTCCTCAGGTCCTTCGGATCTTTGCGTGCGGCCGATTATCGCACCTCGGCGTGCTTAGGGGAAACGGCGGCCGGCGGCTCGACGCCGCGGCCAAGACTCGAATCGGCACAAACCTTCGCTCGCTCCTGATCACAGATCGTCGAGCGCGACCCAGCCCTCGGTCTCGGCGCGGTCAACCGCAGAGTCATAGAGCTCCCAGAATCGTCGGTTCTGCGAGAGCGCCACGACTTCGAGATCGGTGTCTTCTGCGACCGGCATCAACACGGCACAGGGGCGACCGTTTTTCGTGATCACCACAGAACCGTCCTCGGAGAGGCTCTTGACGATCTGGCTCTGTTTGGCCTTGACCTCGCGCAAATTCTCGATTCTCACAATACGAACCTCTTTCCCTCGATGATCAGCACGGCGTCCTTCCTGCGGCCGATCAGAACGACTTGGACGATGTCCTCG
>JAQBHE010000037.1:0-8090 GCA_032128015.1 Holophagae bacterium | reverse complement strand
CCACGGACGAAAGAGCGGAAACGCCCCGCGCCGATCGAGGTCACGGTCCATTCGCAGCGATCCCGCTCGTACCAACGCCACTCCATTCGGCCGCCCCAAGCTCGGCCGCTACCCCCAGAGGAACCCCAAGCCCTCGATTTGCGCGGCAGTTCGCTCTTTGCTGGTAAACAACGGCTGCCATTTCCGGAGCCCTCCGGCGCTCTCGCTGGCGAGGCTCGCCGCGCCGACGCCCCGCCTCATCGGCGGACCCGGCTCGTCCGAATCTCTCGGACGAACCTCGAGTCGGCGCCGACGAATCAACCGATCTTCCGCGCCTCGACGCAGGCCATCGGCACCGTCAAGCGCAACTCACCGTGCTCGCGAGCGCGCGCATTCAGCCGCGCTGCCAGCACTTCGAACACCCGCTCGACATCGGCCGGGAGCGGGATCGCCCGCCATGCCGGCAGGAAGCCGATGCGGGAGAGCCGGTGGCCAAGCAACGCCGAGCCGTCGGCGTAGCGCTCGCTGTGGTTCGCGGTGTTGACCGTCGTCACCTCGAAACCGGCGGCGGCGAGTAGCGCGCGCAGCGAATCGATCGAGGCGCGGTGATCGACGTGCGCCTCGAGAACCGGGAGGCGGCTCTCGAGGCCGAGGTCGACTAGTGTCGCCCGCAGCTCATCGTAGAGCTCCGCCATGTGACCGCGCAGATTGGTGGTCAGAAACAGCCGCGCGCCTGGCTTGGCTACGCGATGGCAGTTCGCGAGCACCGCCGCCGCGTTGTCGAAGTTGTTGATCCCCAGATTCGACACGATCAAGTCCACCGAGGCAGGGTCGATCGCGACCTCGGCGGCGTCGCCGACGATCAACCGCACATTGTCGAGGCCGAACTGCTCGACCTTGCGCCGTAGCCGCTCCATGGCGCCCGACCACGGGTCGACCGCGATCACCAGCGAGCCCGACCCACAACGCTGGGCGAGCTCGACGGTAGTGAAACCAGTGCCGGCGCCGATGTCGAGGATGGTGAGATCGCGACCCAAGGGCACGCGGTCGAGGAGCATCAGGCCGAACGGCGCCGACCATAGGGCGAGCTCGTCGTAGAGCTCGACGAACGAAGGCGCATCGAGGTCGAAGTCGCTTCGCTCGCTTCGGTCACCCTGCTCCTCGTCCATCAACCCTTGCCGTCGACGGTCGAAGCCGCGGCTTCAGGTAGCGCGACCGTGCCGCCGGGAAGCGGCCGCTCGAGCAGCAGGTACTCCCCGACCACCCGCCCGCCGATCAGGTGCTCCTGGAGGATGCGCTCGAGAACCGGCGGATCGCACTGCCGATACCAGGTGCCCTCGGGGTAGACCACCGCGATCGGTCCGTCGTTGCATACCCGCAGGCAATCGGCGCGGGTGCGCTGCACCTCGCCGCTATCGGCGATCCCGAGCTCGCGCAGCCGGCGCTTCAGGTACGCCCAAGATTCCAAGCCGCGCTCCCGGGGAGCGCACTTCGGCTTGGTCTGGTCGCAGCACAGAAAAATGTGCCGCTGGGCGTTGGGAATCCCGATCCGCGCCGCCTTGTCGAGTGCCTCGCGGGTCGGGCCCTCGCAAGGCGGCGCGGGAACGATCACTCGGGAACTACCACGACAGCCGGAGACCGAGCTGGATCTGCCGCGGATCGCCGAGGCCGCTGGTCACCGTGCCGTCGAAGTTGAAGACCAGGTTGGTGGCCTGGGGAACCTTCAGGTTCTTGCTGTTGGTGAGGTTGAACACCTCGAAGATCGCCTCGAGGGTCATATTGCCGAGGTCGAAACCGCGCGACACTCGCACATCCACCGAGGTGAACTTGTTGTCCTTGCGGCCGAGGTTGCGTCGAGTCACCGTCCCGTCTTGGTTGATCCGGTCGCCCGGCCCCGACGCCACCGCCCCGGTCTCGGTCAGCGACAGCGGCTGCGCCGAGCGGTAGGTGAGGCGCCCGTTGACGTTGATCCCATGCGGCGCCCGCCACAACGCCGAAGCGTTCAAGCGGTCGCGCTGGTCGCGGTCGGAGAAGCTCCATTCCTTGTCGAGCTCGGTGATCCGGGCGTAGCGGAAGCTGAACGGATCGCGCTCGTTGTCGTCGTCCGACTTGTCCTTCGAGTAGGTGTAGAAGCCCTGGAAGTCGAAGGACTCACTGTGCCGGGTGAGACCGACGGTGTAGCCCCGGTAGAGGCTCTGGGCGGTCGACTCGACCACGGTCAGAGTGTTGATGCCGTTGATACCGGCAGGAGCCAGGCCGCTGCCCCACGGTGAGCCGAGGAGTGGGTCGTTGCGATTGGTGAAACGGGTGAGGTGCTCGGTCTTGGCGTAGTTGAACTTGGCCAGGAAACTGGTGCGGGGCATGAACTCGCGCTCGAACGCGATCGCATAGGCCGCAGTCCGCGGAGTTTGGAAGTTCTCGTCGAACACGAAGACATCGGGGAAGAAGGGGTCGCCGATCTGGCTCTGAGGGATCAGCTGGGTGTAGGCCGGCGTCGGACCGAGGATCCCGATCAAAGCGCTGTTGCGGAACAGGGTCTGGCCGCGGCTGCCGTTGGTCGAGCGCGACGAGGCGAGCACCAGACCCGGCACCCTGGCGTGGTAGAGGCCGGCGCTCGCGCGCACCACGGACTTGCCGTCTTCCCAGGGGTCCCAGGCGACGCCGAGTCGCGGCTGCCACTGGTCCTTGTCGTCGGGGATGTTGCCGTCGGACGGAAAGCGCTGACCATTGACGGTCTTGCCGATGAACGGGGCGTAGAACACCTGGCTCGCAGGGGTGATCGGCGCCGCGTTCAGCAGCGCTTCCCAGCGCAGCCCCGCCGAGACCGTGAGGTTGGCCCGCGGCTGCCACTTGTCCTGGATGAACAGGGCCGGCTCCTTCTGCGGGATACCCTGGGTCCCGGCCTGCTCGGCGGTCAGCCCGCCGACGCCGGCTTGCTGCAGATAGAGCAACACCGGGCCGGTGACGTTGGTGCCCGCTGGGCAAACCCCGGTCTGAGATGAGGTCCCGTTCGAGCACTCGACGTACTTGGGGTTCTTCACGTAGTTCAGAAAACCGTCGGTCGAGCCAAAGATGAAGCGGCCGTTCGCGAAACCGATGAAGGTCTGGATCGACTCGACATCGTTGTACTCGACACCACCCTTGATCGTGTGGTCGCCCTTGAGCCAGGTGACGTTGTCGTTCAACTGGTAGCGGATGTCGTGGTAGGTCACCGGGATGAAGAACGGCATCCCGAAGCGGTAGGCACGCCCGAAGTCGAAGGCGGTGTCGGGCAGCGGTCGACTCTGGCCAGTGATGTTGGGGCCGTTGTAGGGCCGCGGGCGATCCTCGCGCGCCCACTGGAAGCGCAGCTCGTTCAGAGCGCTGTCGTTGATCGTCGACACCAGCGAGCCGCTGATCGACTTCGACTTGTTGTCCTCGATCGCATTGGCGCTTTGTCCCCAGGAGTCGACATCGAAGGTGCCGTTCTCCTGGGTGGCATCGGTGTACGTCCCACGGATGGTGAACAGGTTGCGCGACGAGGCCTGGAAATCGACCTTGCCGAGCCAGGCCGTGGCGTCGTTGGTGCGCTGGATCGGCCCGTTCTCGTTCGGGCTGCCGAGGGCGGCGAAGGCGTCGACCACTCGCTGCTCGATCCGGTTGGGATCGTTTTGCTTGGTCGAGTCGCCGGCCTGGACATCGGCGGCGGTGAAGAAGAACACCTTGTCCTGCTTGATCGGGCCGCCGAGGGTGAACCCGACTTGGGTCTGCTCCGACTCGAACTTGGGCTCGTTGGTGCCGTCTCGGCGCTTCGCTTCGGTCGACAGCGAATCGTTCTTGAAGAACAGGTTGGCGGTGCCGCGGTAGGCGTTGGTCCCCGACTTGGTGACCACGTTGACGAAGCCGGAGGACGAGCGCCCGAACTCCGCCGGCGCACCGTCGGGCACCACCACGAACTCCTGGACCGCGTCGATGTTGAAGGTGAAGGCGGGACGCTGACCGCCACGCTGCTCGCCGAAGAACGGGTTGTTGAAGTCGGCACCGTCGACCGAGATGTTGTTCTGGATGCCCTTCTGGCCGTTGATCGACAGTTCGTCGCCGTCGGGACCCTGGACCACCGCGACTCCGGGGGTGAGCTTGGTGAACTCGAGGAAGTTGCGGCCGTTGTTCGGGATGCCTTCGATCGTCGACCGACCGACGGTCACCGCGTTGTCGACTCGTCCTACCTCGACCAGTGCCGCCTCGCCGGTGACCACGATCTCGTCGCGCACCGTCGCCAGCTGCATCTCGATCCGGAGACTGATGGTCTGACCGACGGTGAGCTGCAGGCCGTCGCGCCGGACCGTTGCGAAGCCTTCGAGGCTGGCGGTGATCTCGTAGGGACCGAGGGGCAACAGCACCGCCCGGAAACGCCCGCGGGCGTCGGTCACCAGGTCCTGTTGGAAGTTGGTGGCGGTGTTGCGCACCACGACCGTGACCCCCGGGAGGTTGCCGCCCTGGGCGTCGACCACCGTGCCATCGATGACGCCGGTGGTCGCCTGCGACTGCGCGAACCCCGCCACTGGCAACAACGAGACGACGAAGAACAAGCCGAGAGCGATCGCGATGAGAGTCTGACGAGCGAAACGAGCCATTGGTGGAAGCCTCCTGGCGGGGTACGACCCGGATCCAGCACGGACCGGGCGTTCCCCTGCCGAATCAGTTTCGAGCAATATAGCAGCGCCAGAGCGCCACGGCGAACGCAGTTCGGAGGTCCCATCCAGATGCCCAACAATCCTCTTCGGTCCCAGTCCGGAGACGCCCCGGCGACAGCGCCAGACGGCCCACCCGGCCGACCGCGGATCAAGATCTGCTGCATAGCGAGCGTCGCCGAAGCCCGCCTCGCGATCGGCTACGGCGCCTCGGCTCTGGGCCTGGTTTCGGCGATGCCGAGCGGCCCGGGAGTGATCCCAGAGGCGATGATTGCCGAGGTCGCGGCCGCGACTCCACCGGGCGTGGCGACCTTCCTGCTCACCCGCGAGACCACGACCGAGGCCATCGTCGCGCAGCAGAAACGCTGCTGTACCAACACTTTGCAGCTCTGCGCCCGGGTCGAGCCGGCGGTCCACCGTGAGCTCCGGGCGCGCCTGCCAGGGATCGCGCTGGTGCAGGTCGTCCACGTCACGGGCCCCGAGGCCGTCGACCAGGCGCTCGAGCTCGCCGAGAGCGTCGACGCTTTGCTCCTCGACTCAGGCAACCCGAGTCTCGCGACCCCCGAGCTCGGCGGCACCGGCCGAGTCCACGACTGGCGTCTAAGCCGCCGAATCCGCGAGCAGGCGCGGTGCCCGCTGTTCCTCGCCGGCGGCCTTGGACCGGCCAACGTCGCTGCGGCGATTCGCGAGGTCGGTCCCTACGGGGTCGACCTGTGCACCGGCCTGCGCACCGCTGGCCGGCTCGACGAGGCCAAGCTCGCGGCCTTCGTCCAAGCCGTAGCCACCGCAAAGTGACAGGCACCGAAATAATTGTCGCCTCTCGTGCGACAATTGTTTCGGTGCCTGTCACTCACCCATCCGTCCAGGCGGTTGGGCTACGATGACTCCACACTCCCTCAGGAGGTGTCGCCGATGACCTTCATCGAGGCGACTCAGGATGCCCGTCTGGTTCTGGCGGGAATCCTGCTGTTCGTCATCGCCTACCAGCTGTGGATCGCCCGGGTGCGGCCCTCGGAGCCGGTGCTCTACCTGGTGGCGGCGTGGGCAGGGGCAGCGTTGCTGATGGTCGTTGGACGATCCGTCCAGCACGCCAGCGACCAAGCTGCCACCGTACTCCTCGGCGTGCGGATCTACCACACTGGGGTACTTGCCCTGGTTCCCCTCGGATTCGCCCTGGTTCACGAGGTCCGCGGCGTCCCTCGCCGGAGACTCTTCTGGATCTGCACGGCCGGCAGCCTCGTTCCAATACCGCTGGTCTGGCTCGGCCATCTGATCATCAGCGACCGGGTGCGTGTCTTCCAAACCCTGGCAGGTCCGATCTACGGACCGGAGCCGACCCAACTTTCTCCGGTTGCCATCCCCTACCTGGTTGCGATCTCGGCCTATCTCTTTTTCGTCGCGCGACAAGGGCGCCACTACCTTCCCTGGCACCAGCGTTTCTCGTTCTACGTCGCGGTTGCCGCCCTGCTGCCCGCGCTGCTGAACGACGTACTCCTCTACTCGGGCGCTGTGGTCACCATCGAGCTGGTCGGGCTGGCGCTGTTCGCGCACATCATTGCGATCAACGTCGGCATCTTCGCCAGCGCCGGCGAGCTCTTTGCGAGTCTCGAGAAGACCGTCGAAGAACGGACCTCCGAGCTTCTTCTGCGCGAGCAAGAGCTCTCGCAAATGCTCGCCGTACGCCGGCAGATTCTCGATTCGATCCCCGATGTCATCGGTCTCTTGCGCGACCGCCGTTTCGACTACGTCAACGATGAAGGAGAGCACTTCTTCGGGAAGTCGAGCACCGACCTCCAAGGGACATTGTTCACGGACCACGTGGTCGAGGGCCAGCTCGCCGACGCCGAACGCTGCCTGGCGGTGATCGAAAAGTCCTCACGCCCCAGCGTACCCGTGGATCTGCGATTCGGCGGGTCCTCGGGAACGGAGCGCACGGCCGAAGTAGCCGGGCTGGTGCTCGAGCTTGGCGATGGGCGGCGCTCACTGGTGACGGTTCGCGACGTCACCGAGCGCAAGCAGCTGCTGGCGAAACTCCAATTGACGGATCGGCTGGCGGCGGTCGGAACCCTAGTAGCCGGGATCGCGCACGAGATCAACAACCCGCTGACCTATGTCAGCGGCAATCTCGAACTGATCAAGGCAGCGCTCGAGGAGGATCCGCTGGCCACTGGGTCCGACCGTAGCGATCTCGGTCAGCTCCTCGACGATTGCTCCACCGGAACACAGCGCATCGCGCAGATCGTGCGAGATCTCAATGTGTTCACTCGCGCGGAAGACGAACCGTCGGCGGTCGACTGCCGAGCCATTCTGGCGTACGTACTGAAGATCGCCAAGGTAACGATCCGCCACCGTGCCGAGGTCTCCGTGGACTACGGTGCGATCCCGCTGGTGAGCGGAGACTCCGGACACCTGAGCCAGGTATTCCTCAACCTCCTGGTCAACGCGTCTCAGTCCATCCCGGACGCCGGAGAGCTAGGCGACCGAGCGCGGCACGCGATTCACGTCTCGACCAAGACACGGTCCGACGGCTGGGCGGTTGTCGAGATCACCGACACCGGCGTCGGCATCGATCCCAAGTTGATCAAAACGATGTTCGATCCATTCGTCACGACCAAGCCGGTTGGCCAGGGGACTGGCCTCGGGCTTTTCATCTGTCACGGAATCGTGACGGACCTAGGAGGGGAGATCCACCTCCTGCCGGGAGGTCGCGGCGGTACGGTCGCGCAGGTCGCCCTGCCACCGGCCGACAGCACGAACTTGCCGGCGGCGCAAGCGACGCGGGGTGACCGTGGATCCCGTTCGGGACGAACGCTCCGGGTGCTGATCGCGGACGACGAGGTGCTCGTCCTCAAGGTGCTCACGAGCATGCTCGAGCACTACGAAGTGACCGCGGTGAGTGGAGGCGCGGAGGCCATTCGGGCGCTCGAAGCCGCGAGCTACGACATCATCCTCTGCGATCTCATGATGCCGAGGTGCAACGGAGCCGACGTGTGGGAGAAGGCGAGAGAAGTCGGGCAGGCCGACCGCTTCGTGCTCCTGACCGGGGGCGCCACGACCGACGCTCTTCGAAAGTTCATCGAGCGAGCGCAGGTTCCCCTGGTTACCAAGCCAGCATCGCTCGAGGAGATCGAGGCGGCATTCGACACTTGCCTTGGGACACAGTGACTAGCGGAATCGTGGTTGTCACCACTCCCCAGCAAGCGGCAGTGACGAGGCGTGGTCATACCACGATCCCGCCAGCCGGTCACCCCGCCCAAGCGGCCGCCGACGGGCCGCGGGGCCGCAGACGGCCCTCGGCTCCTAGTCAGCTGTAGAAAGGGAGGGAGAGAGAGACGGCGAGAGCCGTCGATCTGGGCTCCCCGGCTCGGGATCGCGTGGATGATGGGTGGGGGCGCCTCGGGTAGGCGGGACCGGAATGCCCCGGTCCGGCTTGATGCAGGA
>JAQBHE010000036.1:0-5461 GCA_032128015.1 Holophagae bacterium | reverse complement strand
TCGAGGTGACGCTGGTCGATTCAGCAACCCGGGTACTCGCCGGTTTTCCGCAGCGCCTCGCGCAGCGAGTTGCGCGTGCCGCCGAGCAACGCGGGATCACGTTTCGCCTGCCCGCCAGCGTCGCGGCGGTCGAGCCCGATCGGGTGCGATTGCGCGACGGCGATTCGCTGCCCGCCGACCTGGTGGTATGGGTCGCGGGCGCGGCGCCCCAGGCCTTCCTCCGCGACACCGCCCTGCCCACCGACGAGCGCGGCTTCTTGCGCACCCGGGCGACTCTCCAGGTGGTCGGTCACGACACCGTGTTCGCAGTCGGCGACTGCGCCACTCTCGAGCACACGCCAACGGCCAAGGCCGGAGTCTACGCGGTGCGCCAGGGTCCCTTCCTGATCGCCAACCTCGAGGCCGCGCTCGCCAGCCGACCGCTTCGGAGCTACCGTCCTCAGCGCGACTTCTTGACTCTGCTCAACCTCGGCGACGGCACGGCGCTGGGCGCCAAGCGCGGCGTAGTGATCGGTGGGCGTTGGGTGTTCGGGCTCAAGGACTGGATCGACCGCCGGTTCATGAAGCGCTTCCAGGTGCTCGGCGAGGATGGCGCGCCGGCCACCGACTTCGCGCCGATGGCTGCGGGTCCGGGTCCGCCGATGTTGTGCGGCGGCTGTGCGGCCAAGCTCGGCCAGTCGGCGCTCGAGCGCGCGTTGTCCAGGCTCGACCCGGCTCCCGCCGACAATCAGGTCACCCTGGGTCTCGAACGCCCCGACGACGCAGCGGCCTTTCGCACTCCCAGCGGCGACGAGGTCTTCGTCACCGTCGACGCTTTCCGCGCCTTCTCCGACGACCCGTGGCTGGTGGGCCGGGTGGCCGCACTCAACGCCCTCTCGGACCTGTGGGCCAAAGGGATCGCGCCGCGTTTCGCGCTCGCCTTGGTCACCCTGCCGGATCCGCGGCACGCCATTGCGTTGACGTCCGACGACCCTCGTGCCGCGGGCGCAGCGGGTGCCACGACCGCTACCGACGCCGCCGAAGCGGGATCTCAGGAGCTGCTCTACCAGGTGCTCGCGGGAGCTCGGGTTGAGCTCGACGCGCACGGCGTTTCGCTGATCGGCGGCCACACCACCACCGGCCCCGAGCTGGTGGTCGGGTTCAGCGTCCAGGGACTTCGCTCGAGTGCGGAAACTCCGGTGCTGTATTCGCGTGGCGCTCGTCCCGGCGACTCGCTGGTGCTCACCAAGGCGCTGGGCACCGGAGTCGTGCTCGCCGCCGACATGCAAGGACGCGCCCGAGGACCGTGGCTTCGAGCAGCTCTCGAATCGATGCTCCAGGCCGGGCGGCGCGCTTGCGAGCTCGGGGTCGAGCACGCGGCGACCGCCGCGACCGACGTCAGCGGTTTCGGCCTCGCGATCCACCTCGGCGAGCTGCTGCGCTCCGATCACCTGGGTGCGCGGCTCGCGCTCTCGAGACTGCCTCGTCTACCGGGTGCGATCGCGCTCCTCGGCCAGGGTCTGCGCAGCACTTCGCACGAGCACAACGCCATCGCCCGCCGCGGCCTCCTGGTCGAGCCCGCTGCCGCCGCCGATCCCGCGATCGAGCTCTTGTTCGACCCTCAGACCTCGGGCGGTCTGCTGTTCGCGGTCCCCGAGACACTCGCGTCCGCCTTGGTCGAAGCTCTGCGCGCCGCCGGCTACGCGCAGGCGGCGGTGATCGGCGTAGTCACGCCCCCGGGGGACGACGTCACACCCGCACACCTCCGCATCGAGCCATGAGTCGCGAGCTCCTGGCGGCCGAAACTCTGCGCCGGCAGGTGCTTCCCGGCTACGGCCTCGACCCCAAGACCACCGCGATCGAAGAGCTGCGCGCCGGCCACATCAACGACTCGTTCCGGGTCCGCTCGGGTGATTGCGACTGGATCGCCCAGCGCATCAACTCCCACGTCTTCAAGAAGCCGCTCGAGCTGATGGCGAATATGGTGCGAGTGACCGCTCACCTCGAGCGGCGGCTACGGGCGACCGCAACACCCGATCTCGAGCGCCGCTGCCTACGTCTGGTCGCAACCACCACCGGTGAGCGTTGGCACCTCGACTCCGAAGGCGAAGTGTGGCGGGCTTTCCCGTTCATCTCGGGCAGCGTCACCTACCGCTTCCCTCGCGACCCTGGGATGGCGCACGAGGCCGGGCGCGCCTACGGCCGGTTCCAGGAGCTCCTCCATGACCTCGATCCCGCGAGTCTCGAAGAGACCATCCCGCGCTTCCACGACACCCCGCACCGCTACTTGGATCTCGAGCGCGCGATCGCCGAAGACCGCGCCGGTCGCGCCAGCCAGGTCGCGGCGGAGATCGACGCTGCGTTCGCCGACCGCGGTCTCGCATCGCGCCTGCTCGACCTCCAGACCAGCGGCAGCGTCCCGGTCCGCGTGGTCCACAACGACGCCAAACTCACCAATGTCCTGCTCGACTGCGATACCGAGCGCGCCCTCCTGGTGGTCGACCTCGACACCGTGATGCCCGGCCTGTCGCTGTTCGACTTCGGCGATATGGCCCGGTCGATGGGCCATCGCAGCGCCGAAGACGCGCCCGATGCCGCCACCATCGCGGTCGACCGCGAGCTGTTCCTGGCGCTTGCGGCGGGCTATCTGGAAACCGCCACCCAGCTCAACTCCACCGAGCGCGCCCACCTCGTCTCTGCCGCCCAAGTCGCGGTGCTCGAGCACATCGTGCGCTTCCTCACCGACTACCTCGACGGCGACCGCTACTTCCGGGTGGCGCGCGAGAACCAAAACCTCGATCGCGCGCGGGTCCATATCGCGCTCTTGCGCTCGCTGGCCGAGCACGAGCGGGAGCTGCGCTCGGCGATCGAAAGACTGTAATGCGCGGACCCGCGAGTGTGCAGCCGATGCAGGTCGAGGACGAGGGAGGTTCCCGAATCGCGGTGCCGCCACCACCTCATCGCGGGCCGCCGAACCGCACGAGGTACAGCCCCTCCCAGTTGCCCGCGTATGTCCCCGACTCGGTGAACACGGTGCGCAGGATCTCGCCCTGACGAAACGGATCCAGCTGTTCGGGCTTGGCGGGAGCCGTGAGATCGAATCGTGAGATCGTTGCTTCGGCCAGGGCGTAAAGCGTCTTGCCGGCGACCCCGAGATCCTGGATCCCCTTCTTCAAGCGGACTCGCGCCACTTCCCGCGGATTCCGCGGGTCGCCAACGTCGACCACCACCAGAAACTCCGACACCTTCAGTCCCTTGAGGATCGAGAGCCCGAGGTAGGCGTAATTCCCGAACGCGGCGACCGCCTCGACGTTGGCCCCGTACTCGCCTTCGCCCAGTTGCTCGGAGTCGAGCCGCCCGAGCTCTCGAGGGTTTCCGGGGTCGGCAACATCCACCACCACGAAACCGCCAGGAAGAACCTCCCGGCCCTCGTTGCTGGTGATGATGAGCCCGGCGCCGTCGGCAACAAGCAGACGCTTGCCCGAAAGGGCCACGCGCAAGCCGCGATCAACCGAGCCGAGCAGCTTCGGTTGCCGCGGATTCGCGACGTCGACGATCACGCGCTCCGCGAAACTGCGGCGAGGCATACAGCGTCGAGCCCGAAAGGAACATCCGTTCCACCTTGCTCGGCAGAGTGTCGGTCGGGGTGACATTGAGCGCGCCCAGAAACTGGGGCCGCGCAGCATCCGAGAGATCGAATGCGATCAGATTGCTGACACCCGTGAACACTCCCTGGGAGTACGAGCGCTCGTCGACATTCAGCCAGCCGCGCTCGATCCATTGCTGGTCCAAGCTGGCAGCGTCGATCTCCAGACCCTTGAACTGGATTCCCACTTCGACGTACAGCGTGGAGCCGACAGCCGCCATGGCGCCGAAATAGCCGGGCGATTCGAGACGCCCCAGCTCGCGAGGGGCCGCCGGAGCGGAAAAGTCGTAGACCGTGAGCATGGTCTCGTCCGTGGCATAGACCCTGGCGCTGGCGGTGGCGACGGCGATCTGCCACACCGCCCCGTCGCCGACGTGGGCGATCACCTGCGCGTCGGTGCTGCAGCCCCCGAGGAGAAGCATCAGTCCCGCCAACCCGAGCGCATTGCCGCGGATCGTTGGTCTTGGATCTGGCGGCGAATACTCGAGTTTCTTCATCCTCAAGCCGATCCCTTCCGCTGGCGATAGCGCCGAATCAGGTTGTTCGTCGAGCTGTCGTGATCGAGCTTCGGCTCGATCGGGCTCTCGAGCTGCGGCAAGATCTGTTGCGCCAGCACCTTCCCCAGCTCGACCCCCCACTGGTCGAAGGAGTTGATGCTCCAGATCGCACCCTGGGTGAAGACACTGTGCTCGTAGAGCGCAACCAGCTTGCCCAACGCCGCCGGCGTCAGGCGCTCGAGCAGGATGGTGTTGGAAGGCCGGTTGCCTTCAAAACGGCGATGCGGCACGAGCCAGTCGGGGGTTCCTTCCGACCTCACCTGCTCGGCGGTCTTGCCGAACGCCAGTGCCTCTGCCTGGGCAAAGACGTTGGCCACCAAGATCTCGTGATGACGGCCCAGCGGGTGGAGCGCCTGCGCGAAGGCAATGAAGTCGCAAGGGACGAGGTGCGTCCCCTGGTGGATCAACTGATAGAAGGAGTGCTGACCGTTGGTGCCCGGCTCGCCCCAGTAGATGGGGCCCGTCGCGTAGTCGACCGCCGAGCCTTCGAGTGTCACACGCTTGCCGTTGCTCTCCATGGCCAGCTGCTGAAGGTACGCGGGGAAGCGCTTCAGATACTGCTCGTAGGGCAGCACCGCCGACGTCTGCGCGCCGAAGAAGTCGCTGTACCAAACCGCGAGCATGCCGAGCAGGACTGGCAAGTTGCATTCGAACGGAGCGGTGCGGAAATGCTCATCCATCTGGTGAAAACCGTCGAGCATCTCCCGGAAGCCGTCCGGCCCGATGGCGAGCATGGTCGAAAGCCCGATCGCCGATCCCATCGAGTAGCGACCGCCGACCCAGTCCCAGAAACCGAACATGTTGGCGGTGTCGATCCCGAAGTCCGCCACCTTGACGGCATTGGTCGAGACCGCGACGAAGTGCCTCGCAATCGCGGACTCGTCGGCCTCCAGAGCCGCGAGCAGCCAATCGCGCGCGGTCCACGCATTGGTCATCGTCTCGAGCGTGGTGAAAGTCTTGGAGGAGACGATGAACAGCGTTTCCGCGGCGTCGAGGCCGCCCACTGCCTCGGCGAAGTCGGTGCCGTCGACATTGGAAACGAAACGAAAGGTCAAGCTCCGGTCGCTGTAGTGCCTGAGCGCCTCGTACGCCATCACAGGGCCCAAGTCGGAGCCCCCGATGCCGATGTTGATGACGTTCTTGATCGGCTTGCCGGTGTGCCCCTTCCATTTGCCGCTGCGAATGCGTTCGGCAAAAGCGGCCATCCGGTCGAGCACCGCGTGAACTTCGGGAACGACGTTCCTGCCATCGACAATCATCTTCGCGTTCTTCGGCGCGC
>JAQBHE010000035.1:0-13621 GCA_032128015.1 Holophagae bacterium | reverse complement strand
CCGCGCGGCTGGGCCTTCTGCAACGGCCAGCTACTACCTGTTTCCCAGAATACGGCACTGTTTTCGCTGATCGGAACCACCTACGGAGGCGACGGTCGATCCACGACCGCGTTGCCGGATCTTCAGGGACGGGCGCCGATGCACCCAGGCCGTGGTCCGGGCTTGACCGCCAGGCGACTCGGGGAAAAGGTCGGTGTCGAGACCGTGACGCTGAGCGAGGCGCAGATGCCGAGCCATACCCATACCGTCAGAGCAGCGTCCGAGGACGGCGGAGAGAACTCGCCGGTCAACGGAACGACCGCGAAGACGGAGGCGAACCAACGCGTCTACGCTGGGGCAGCCAATCTGGTTGCGATGGCGAACGGAGCCCTCGTGGCGGCCGGCGGCAGCCAGGCGCACAACAACATGCAGCCTTTCCTGGTCATGAACTTCATCATCGCTCTGGTCGGCCTCTACCCGAGCCGTAGCTGAGAAGGAGAAAGAGGATGCTTCCAGAGAAAATGGTCAAAGCGCGTCTCTCCTTTCTGCCGGGCAAGAACGTTCACCAGCCGAACCTGGTGATCGTGCCCGATGGCGCGAAGAGCTTTTCGATCTCGGTCGAGTGGACCATGGAATCGCCTGAGAGCTACGTGGTCAGTTCGCCCCATGGCGGCTGCTGCAATCTGTGGTGCGTGCTCGACGCTGACCTCAAGCAGGTCATCCACGGCTCCGGGAAGCCGGGTCGCAAAGGTCCGAAGCACGCGGAATCGATCGTTGGACGCATGATCCAAGGAGGCGGTGCTCACAACCCGGAACAGATCGATCTCGAGCTCCAGAGCGCCAAACTCAAGAACGGCGGTCGCTACACCTTGATCGCCAGCCACCACGGCATCCTGGCTGCGGGCGAGTTCGTGGCGGTGCACCAGCCGAAGCCCAAGGCCGCGAAGAAGGCGGTCAAGAAGCCGGCGGCGAAGAAGAAGGCGACGAAGAAGAAGGCCACGAAGAAGAAGGCCGCCTAACCAGAAAAGTGACAGGCACCGAAATATCTGTCGCCTAGGGCGGCCGCGCGACCGATGCTCCCGTCGCGTCGCGAACGCCCCACCAGGCGACGAGTATTTCGGTGCCTGTCACTTCGTCGTTGTTCGGTGATGATCGAGGTTTCTGTTCACGAGGCCAAGACCCACCTGTCGCGGCTCCTGCGCCAAGTGGCGAGCGGAGAGGAAGTCGTGATCTCGAGGGCCGGGACGCCAGTGGCGTGTCTCGTTGCCGTGGCTTCGCCACCGAAGCGCCAACTCGGGCGCGACCGCGGGCTGTTCGTCGTCCCTGAAGACTTCAACGATCCCATTGCCCGAGGAAGTCCTGGCCGACTACTCGAACCCGAAAAGTGACAGGCACCGAAATATCTGTCGCCTAGAGTGGCCCCGCGACCGACGCTCCCGTCGCGCCCGGAAGCGCTCCAACAGGCGACAAGTATTTCGGTGCCTGTCACTTGAGTGTTGACTGCAAGCAACGTCTCCGCGACGGCACCTTTTGGTCGACTGAGCAAGGGGATTAACGAGTGAACCGCGCTCCCGCCGACAGCGCGACGTTGAGGATCACCAGCCGGCCGATCCGGGAAGACGATCTCGGCTCGAAAAGTGACAGGCACCGAAACAACTGTCGCCTGACGGCAGGCGCGGTGCCTTGGCTCCGGTCGTCCCGGGAACTTTCCGAGGCGACAAATATCTTGGTGCCTGTCACTCGCGTTGACTTATCGCGGGTTGGTGACCGAGGTTTCCGTTCACGAGGCGAAGACTCACCTGTCGCGACTGTTGCGTCGAGTGGCGAGCGGCGAGGAGATCGTGATCTCGAGGGCCGGAACGCCGGTGGCGCGTTTGGTCGCCGTGGCTCCGCCAACCAAGCGTCAGCTCGGGCGCGATCGCGGGCTGTTCGTGGTCCCCGATGACTTCAACGAGCCGTTGCCCGAGGAAGTCCTGCGCGGCCTCGAGCCGTGAGGGTACTGCTGGACACCCTCTGCTGGCTGTGGATGCAGACCGCGCCAGAGCGTTCGCTCTGGCCAAACGAGTCAGTTTCTACGGATTGACATGCATGTCTCAGCCGAGGTGCGGCGCTTCTGACGCGCAATCGCAAACGCTTCGACCGCATCCCGAGCCTCATGCTGGCCGACATCTAATCCGTACGGTGCCCGGTGACTTCTAGGGGTATGACTATGCGTCGCTGCATGGGTTGGGTGTTGGTGGGCGGCCTGATGGCGATCGGTGCTGCTTCGGGCGAGGAGGTTCGGCCGGGCGTTCTGCGGACGCCGGAGGCTCGCTTTGCCGGTCTCGCGGGCTTCGACTTCGAGCCCCACTACGCCATGATCGACGGCTATCGGGTTCACTACCTGGACGAGGGGCCGCGCGACGGCGAGGTGGTGTTCTTGCTGCACGGCGAGCCCAGCTGGTCGTACCTCTACCGCAAGATGATCCCGGTGCTGGTCGCCGCGGGTCACCGCTGCATCGTGCCCGACCTGATCGGGTTCGGCCGCTCGGACAAGCCCACGAGCATGGACGTGCACACCTACGCCTTCCACGTCACCGCGATGGAGAGGCTGGTCTCCCAGCTCGACCTTACGAACGTCACGTTCTTCGGCCAGGACTGGGGCGGATTGATCGGGCTGCGGGTGGTCGCCGAGAACCCGCAGCGGTTCGCCCGAATCGTGGTCGCCAACACCGGGCTGCCCACCGGCGCCGGCGTCGACCTCGACGAGAGCTCGGCGTTCCAGCAGTGGAAGCGCACCAACCAGGCGATGATCGATCGCGGCGACATCCCTGTGGGGAGGCTGGTGTCGAGCAGCGTCGGCGATCCCGCGCTCGAGGCCGCCTACGACGCGCCATTCCCGGACCCGTCGTACAAGGCCGGGCCGCTGATCATGCCGCAGCGGGTCCCGGTGACCGCGGACGACCCGGCGCGTCAGCCGAACGAAGCGGCGTGGGAGGTACTGCGCGGGTGGCAGAAGCCGCTGCTCACGGCGTTCAGCGACGGCGATCCGATCACCCGCGGCGGCGACCGGATCTTCCAGGAGTCGGTGCCGGGGGCTCTGGGTCAAGCCCACACCACGATCGTCGGCGCTGGGCACTTTCTCCAGGAGCAGCGCGGCGAGGAGCTGGCGGCGGTGATCGTGAAGTTCATGGCCGCGAATCCTTTGGCGCCGCGAGGCATAGGGTTTGCGGGTCAGGCAGGGCTGACGGCCGACCAGATCCCGGTCGCCCACACGCCCCCGGGATATTGGAAGAGCATGCCCGGGCCGGTGCTCGCCGACTGCACCGAGCCGCTCGCGGCGGGCGCGATCGACATGCGAGGAACGTGGGAAGTGGTCGAGGCGACGATGAACGGCGAGCCGTTCGCGAGGATGATCGGATCGCGCCAGCGGATCGAGCAATGCGGCAACCGGGTGGTGATCACCGCAGGCGGCGTGACCCACGACATGCGCTGCGACGGCAGCTACAAGAACGGGGTCAACGACATCGGTGAGCCGAGCACAGGTGGCCGGCCGATCAGCGTCGCCGCGTCGTTCGAGAACGGGGTCCACGTGCTGCGCCCGAAGGGCACGTCGATCACGGTCGAGCGCGAGCTCGACCGGGGCGAGCTGGTGTGGCGCTACGGGCCCGCGATCGTGGCGCGGTTGCGCCGGGAAGCCCTCTAGGAGCATCGCCTTGTCCCTTCTGGTAACGCCCGATTCTGGGCGCGCCGACCTTGGGCGGCCGACGAACGAGCGAGAACGCGCGCGGTCCCACCGCGCCCGAACCAGAAGACACACCCGACGCCCGCTCGACGTCACGGCCTATTCGCAGCAACGGCGTACGCCCCAACGACTCCTCGCTCGGCCGCCCAAGCGCGGCCGCCACCCCCAGAGGTACCCGAGGCGCTCGATGTGCGACGCAGTTCCCTCCTTAGCTGCTAGCGGGATCGTGGTTGTCACCACTCCCCAGCAAGCGGCAGTGATGAGGCGTGGTCATACCACGATCCCGCTAGCCGGTCACCCCGCCCAAGCGGCCGCCGACGGCCGCGGGTTCCTAGATTCACTAGGCCACGAAACTTGACTCATTCGTGAGGATCCCAACGGGCCTAGTGAATCTAGACGAACGCTGCAATTTCCGGAGCCCTAGACTAGACCCGGACTCCTCATGAACGATCTACTACGGCCGCGCGTTCATCCCATCTGCTTCATCCCTTTTTTCGGGCTCTCCATCAATAGGAGTGGGTGAAATCGGTGGGGTTTCTTCTCGTTCGGCCCCACAATGTTGAGGGCCGTCCGGAAGAAATGGGGAGGTGGTGAGGGCGCGGGTTGAAGTCGCAATCGGTTGAAAGCGCAGGGGTTTCCTGCTCTCCTTGGAAGCGAGAAACAAACCGAGGAGGGAGAAAGACCCCATGCGCGTGTCCACTGTATTCCGTCGGCTGTTGGGTGTCACGAGGATGTACGTCGAGCAGGTGCTGTTCACGGTCGACGGTGATCTGGCGGTCAGCGTGCGGCCGACATGGCGTCGGTCTCGGTGTGGCGAGTGCGGCAAGAGGGCGTCGCGCTACGACCGTCGACCGATCCGGCGCTGGCGCCACCTGTCGATGGGTCGCACCGTGATCGATCTGGTGTACGAGCCTTGGAGAGTTGCATGTCGGCAGTGCGGCGTCCGCGTCGAAGAAGTGGCGTGGGCATCGAGGGGTAGTCGTTTCACCTACGACTTCGAGGAGATGGCGGGCTACTTGGCTCAGACGACCGACCGCACGCAGGTGTCGAAACTCCTTGGGATCTCGTGGGCCACCGTAGGCTCGATCATCGAACGGGTGGTCGATCGCAACCTCGACCCAAGCCGCCTCGATGGCCTGCGACGAATTGGGATCGACGAGTTCAGCTACCGCAAACGGCACCGCTATCTGACCCTGGTCGTCGACCACGATCGTCGACGAGTGGTGTGGGCAGGCGAAGGACGTAGCGCCGAGACCCTCGGTCGTTTCTTCGACCTTCTCGGAGTCGAACGGTGCAAGCAGCTCAAGCTTGCAACCATCGACATGGCAGGCGGTTACATCAAGGCGCTTCAGGATCGCGTGCCGCACGTCCAGATCGTCTTCGACCGCTTTCACGTCGAGCGCCTCGCTCTCGATGCGGTCGACGAAGTCCGCCGTGCGCTGGTGCGCGAGCAGCAGAATGTCGAGTCCGCCCAGGCGATCAAGGGGTTGCGCTTCCTGCTGCTCAAGAACCCCTGGAATCTCACCCACGTCGAAGAACAGCGACTCAGCGAGGTGCAACGCACCAACCGAGTGCTCTACCGCGCCTACCTGCTCAAGGAGACCCTCTCCGAGGCGCTTGACCAGCGTGACGCCGGCGCCGCGAAAGACATTCTCTCCGCCTGGCTGGCGTGGGCCTCGCGCTCTCGCTTGAAACCCTTCGTGCGGGCAGCCAGGACGATTCGCAAACACCTCGACGGCATCCTTGCCTACGTCACCACCCGGCTCACCAACGGCCTCAGCGAGGGCATCAACGCGAAGCTCCGAATGATCGCTCGACGAGCCTACGGCTTCCATTCACCCCAGCCTCTGATCGCCATGCTGTTTCTCAACTGCGGTGGCATTCGGCTCCAACCGCCCCTGCCGGGACCCACTGCAAGTTGAGGAGACCTTTTTTTTGGCGGGCGCCCTCGGCCCTCGGCTCCTCCAATGAATAGTCCGGGCTCGCGGGGAACTTCACCATCGAACCGAAGCTCCAGGTTCGCGCCGCACTGGTCACTGGCAGTGGACGCGGGATCGGCCGGGCGATCGCCGAGAGGCCGGCGTCCGAGGGCGCGTTGGTGGTGGTCTCGGACCTCGACGCAGGGTCGGCCCGCGAAACCGTCGCCGCGATTCGTGCCGCCGAAGGAACGGCGGTCGAGCTTGTGGGCGACGTTGCGGCGCCGGTGTTTCCAGGCCGCGCGATTGCGACCCTGCCCGATCCCTTCGGCGGCGTCGACATCCTGCAGCTCCTGGCACCGTGACCGGGGCCGAACACTCGCGCTGCGACCTCTAGACTCGGCGGCGCCTCCCGGATGTCGGTCAGCCCGTCTCGGGCGGACGAATGCGCAATCGGCCGCGTTCACCCGTGATCAGAGCTCCTGCGAGGAGCTCCTCACCGTGGCGATCGAGTATCCAGGCGCAGAAGGGGCCCTGCTCACGCGCCGCGATGTTGACCAGCCTGACGATGCCGTGATGGCGAACGCCGCGAACGATCGCCAGCTCGGCGAAGTCCTTGTCGAGGGTCACCAGGACTCGTTGCTCCCTCTGGGCAAACGCCAAGATCTCGCTATCCCCCGGGTCCTCGGTCCACTCTCCCGTCCAGAGCACATCGTGGCCGGCGCCGGAAAGCGCACTGCGCGCTCCGCCCCAGACGCAAGTGTCCAGGAGGATCCTCACCGCGAGCTGAGCTGAGCTAGCTAGATGGCCGTGGCGACGACCACCGGTTCAACTCGCTCGTGGGCCACCAAGCGTCTGGCGTAGACCAAGCAGGCCTCGATATCCTCGCGCTCCAGCCAGGGATAGCCCTCGAGGATCACTTCGGGGGTGTCGCCGGCGGCCAGCATGCCCAGCACGTGCTCGACCGCGAGCCTTCGACCTCGAATGATGGGCTTACCAGCAAAAATCGCCGGGTTGACCTGGATCCGTTCCAACAGTTTGTTCTCTTCCATTGTCTTGGCCTGCAATCGCGGTGGCGAGCGACTTCATTATAGGGCTCGAGGCGCCCAGTGACTGTAGGCCTGGTCAAACTTTCTCGGTGCCTTCGAAGGCGGAGACTTCGGGCCGGCACAGGAACCGTAGCGACGGCAGGGTCACCGAGCCGACGGTGAACGACGCCGACACCGGCTGAAGGGGCACCACGTCGGGCTCGCCCCAGGACGCCGCGTCGAAGGAGAGAACCCGGGGCCGTCCGCGCTCGGCGCGCTCGACGCGGAAGTCCGCGTCGACCTGCACCAGGCGCAGCCCGCGAGGTGTCTCTGCCAGGTTCAGGTTCGCGACGTACTGGACGTCGTCCGGACGCAGGGTCTCGGGATCGCGAAGCTCGAGGCGCAGGATCCCGCGGCCGTCGATCGCGGCTCGGGCCTCGATGCGGTCGTAGCCGCGATCGAGCGTGACGCTGCCGTCATCGACCGCGAAGCCCCAGCGCTCGGCGAGCGCCAGAGCCGCGTCACGCTGATCGCACACCGCGCGCAGCAGGAAGACTCGCGGGCGCAGACCGCTGCGGCATTCGATGCGGGTCTGGGCCAGGCGGAACGGTCCCCACGGGCTCGTCGGGAAGTGCTGGACCTGCCAGTTGACGATTCCCGGCAGGGTGGGGTGCAGACTCGGCGGGAGCAGCAACGATGTCTTCGCGGATTCGATCTCGCACAACAGCTGCAGGGTCTCGACCCCGTCGAGGACCAGCGCCGCGGTATCCAGCGTCGGCATCCGCGCGACCCGCGAAGCGAGGGTTTGCGGATCGCGAAGACCGATCAACATCCGATGTGCATCGCGCAGTCGTTCCTGGGCCGCTCAGCGGGCGACCGCGGTCCCTGGCGCCGGCACGGCACGGGCGCCCGGGTCGTCGGCGAAACGCGGCATCACCTCGCGAGCGAACAGCCGGAGGCTCGCGAGTACTTCGTCCTGGGGCACGGTCTCGGAGGCGTTGAGCAGGAAGTTGATCTGGTCGATCCCGACCTCCTCCCAACGGCGACAGGCTTCGGCGACCCGCTCGGGATCGCCGATGCAGACGCCTTCCGGAAGGCGGGCGGCGAGGCTGGGGTCGAGCGTCTTCTTGGGCGGCGGCGGCGCGAGGTTGGCGAGCGACTGGTAAGCTGAGGTCGGGTAGGCCTCGCGGGTGAACAGCAGGTGGGCGTTGAGCTGGCTGAAGGTTCCGAAGAAGCGGAAGCCGGTGGCCGCGGCCTGATCGAGATCGGGATGGCAGTAGAGATAGTTGAGGGTCGCGACCCGATCGTTGACCACCGCGCCGACCGGCTCGCAGATCTGGATCCGACGGCGGTACTCGCGCACCCGGCGCTCTTGCTCGGCGAAGCCCGCCGCCGCCACCCCGAGAGCGCCGAGTCCGCGTTCGGCGGCGTCGAGCTCGGTGCCCGGAGAGGTGACAGTGACCCACATCGGCGGGTGGGGACGCTGCAGCGGTTTGGGCAGCACCGCGCGCTCCGGCATCGAGAAGCAGTTGCCGTCCCACGACGTTCTCTCTTCGAGCCACATCCGCGGGATCGCCCGCACGTACTCGTCCCAGTCCTTCTTGGTGTCATCGGGGTTGGCGCCGAACCCGCCGAGCTCGGTCCAGGTCGACGAGCGCGCGGTGCCGAGCTCGAGTCGTCCGCCCGAGAGGATGTCGAGGAACGCTGCCCGCTCGGCGATCCGAATCGGGTGGTTCATCTCAGGCACGCAGACCACCGCCCCATGGCCGACGCGGATGCGCTGGGTCTGCATCGCCGCCGCGGTCAAGAACAGCTCCGGCGCCGAGCAGTGCGAGTACTCCTCGAGGAAGTGGTGCTCGACCGCCCACACCGTCTCGAAACCGAGCTCGTCGGCGACCCGCACCTGCTCGAGCGCGTTCTCGATCACCGTCCGCTCGCCCTCCGGCGAGAACGGTCGCGGCACTGACAGCTCGAAGAAGACGCCGAACTTCAAGTGACAGGCACCGAAATAAGTGTCGCCTCAGGCGACGAGGTTCGTGGGTGGCGAGAGCTCATGCGACAGGTCCGAACTGAGGAGGCGACACTCATTTCGGTGCCTGTCACTCTCCCAGAAAACAAAGACGGCACCGGGAGTACCGGTGCCGTCGTACGAATCACGATCCAGCTGGGGTCAGTTGCCGACGGGTGGCGCTTGCTGGGCCCGCGCCTTGCGGAAGCGCTCCATGACCTCTTCGCGCTCGGTCTCGTTGAGGGCGTCCCAGTCGATGTTGAAGCGCTCCTTGAGCATCTTCTTCATCCGCTCTTCGCGGTTGCCGAACCAGCCCTCGTCGTCCTTGGGCATGTAGCCGGCGACCGCGTCGGTGTAGTTGACGAAGCCGAACATCATCTCGGCGGTGGTCGGCTCACCGAACACCACTTCGACGGTCGGGTCCGGGTTGCTCGGATTGTTGGCCGAGTTGTCCCAGCCCATGGTCAGCTCGATCTCGGTGCCCGCCGGCATCAGCTTGCCGGGCGCCGGGTACTTGTACTGGGTCTGCCAGTTGAAATCGTACCGAGGGACGTCGAGCAGGGTCTCCTGGGTGCCGTCCGGGTACTTGGCCACGTAGTGCGCCGACTTGCCGCGAACGTGCATGTGCGGCAGGTAGCCGAGCACCAGAGTGTCGCGCTCGAACTTCATGCTGGTCGTGGCGGTGTAGTTGGCGTCACCCGGCGGGATCTTGAAGTCCATCGACGCCAGCGGATTGGTCAGCACCACGTGCTCCGGGGTGTAGCCCTCGGGGTAGAAGCGAAGCGCCGCGTGGGAACGATCCCAAGCGCCGGTGCCCGGTCCGGCCTCCTTGTGGTAGTGCATCTGCCAGTTGATCTTGGCGCCCGGCTTGAGCAGGGTGCCGAAGCCGTCGTCATAGATGTCGGGGTCGTTGCCCGGGGCGATGCCGCCGAGCGGCGAGGCGATGATGTGGTGGACCACCGGGGTTCCGGGCCGGAACTCGACCGCTTTCACCCAACGCGGACCGGAGAGCATCTCGGTGGTGATCTCGGTCGTGAAGGTGATGTAGTGATCCTCGACGCTGTCCTCGACGAAGTAGTCGGTGCCCATGTCGAGCACGAGATCGGGCTTGCCGATCGACCAGCCGTCGTTGTCGGGCCACTCGCGAGCCGGCGGCGCCTTGCTTTGATCGCCCGCGGGGGCGCCGGCCTTGGCCCAGGCCACGAGGGTGGCGATCTGGTTGTCGTCGAGAGTGCGCTCGTTGGTGAAGACGCCATGCTGGTCAGGCGAGGCGTGCCACGGTGGCATCAACCGAGCTTCGACCTTCTTTGCGATCGACTTGGCCCACGGCCGGGCCTCGTCGTAGGAGGTGAACGACATCGGCGCCACCATGCCGCCGAGGTTGGCTCCGCCGGGACGGTGGCAGGTCTGGCAGTTCTCCTGGAGCACCGGCAGGACGTGCTCGTAGAAGGTGGGGAGTTCAGGAACGTCGACAGCGTTCGACGCTGGGTTCGCGGCCGTCGCCATCGCTGGAGTGGCCATCGCGGCGATGCACAGCGCGACGATCGCCAGGATGAAGAGAGTGGGGCGGAGCTTCGGATTCATGATTCGGAGGACCTCCAGGTCGGGACGGGGCGGATTTGCGGCGGCAGTGGCGCGAAACGAGAACGTACACCGCGCCGCGGTGGATTGTATCGCGGAACCCCGGTCGCATTGCAAGTCGCGCGCACGCCCCGGGCATTCCTCTCCCTCGATCGGGGGGCTGGCCGGGCGGGTGGGACCTCGCGGGAGAGGCTGCGCGCGAGTACGCTGTCACCCTGTCGGTCACCCCTGTCGGTCACCTCTGTCGGGCCCACCGCAGAGCTTCTGCCTTGACCTGCGACAGACTGATCTGATGTCGATGATGTCGATGATGTCGATCAACACCCGCCTGCGCTCCGAGCCCTTCCGCCTGTTCTTCCCCCTCGGCCTGGCGTTGAGCTGGGCCGCGGTCGGGCACTGGCTGCTGTTCGGCATCGGGGTCATCGAGTCCTACCACTCGATCTTCCACGCCATGGTCCAGGTGCAGGGCTTCTTGACCTGCTTCGCGATCGGCTTCCTGATGACGATGCTGCCGCGCCGGACTTCGACCGCGCCACCTGCCGCTGCGACGCTCGTGGTGTGCATGGTGTGCCCGGTAGGAACGACGATCGCGGCCTGGTTCGAGCATTGGATCCTCGCCCAGGCGTTCTGGCTGGTGCTTGCGGCGGTGGTCGGTGGTTTCGTGCTTCGTCGGCTCGATCCGCGCCGCGCCGGTCGACGCGCGCCCAACAGCTTCGTCTGGATTCCCGCGGCGCTCGCGTTCGGGGTCGCCGGCACGGTGATGACCGCGGTCGGCGCGGCCCTGGGCGGCGGCTACTGGTCGTGGCACGAGATCGGTCGATCGATGGTGCTCCAGGGGATGTTCTTGGCACTGGTGATCGGAGTCGGCAGCTTCGCGGTGCCGCTGATGACGCGTGGCGAGGCCGCGGCCGACGGCGGTTCGAGCGCGCGCGACTGGTGGATCCGCGCGCTCCATGTCTTCGCCATGATCGCGCTCGCCGCGAGCTTCCCGCTCGAGAATCTGATCTCGCTGCGCCTCGGCTTCGCGCTCCGCGGTGCGGTCGCGATCGCGGTGCTGTTGCTGGTCGCCGAGATCCATCGGCCGCCCGAGCGGCCGGGCGTCATTCGTTGGTCGATCTGGCTCGCGGTGTGGTGCGTTCCCAGCGGCTACCTGCTCGCGACAGCGATGCCCGGAGCCTGGAAGGGCGCGCTCCACGTGACCTTCATCGGCGGCTTCGCGATGCTCGCGCTATCGGTGAGCTCCCAGGTGATCCTCGGCCATGGCGGCTACGAGAGACTCAAGGCCGGACGGCCGTGGCCGCTGGTCGCGATGATGATCGCGCTCGGCGGTGCGGTGGTATCCAGGCTGCTGGTCGAGCTCGATCCTGCTCGATTGGCGGGATGGATTGCGTCCGCGGCCGGGCTGTTCCTGTTGGCCACTCTCTTCTGGGGCGCGCTGTTGGTGCCGCGGTTGCTGCGCGGTCCGCGAGCGGAAGAGGTGTGAGACACGCAATGCGTGAAAGGTACCGAAAAGGCACCGCCTGAATCGTCAGGCGTTCGCCGTCTGCACGGCCGCTCGGCGGGGGTGGATCGTAGGCTCCAGTTTCGCCCAACGCCGCCGTGGCCTGGTCATGAGCTCAAGACATCGACTTCGTCGAGCTCGCGCAGATGTCTGTCGACGGTGACCAGCGTCAAGTCGTAGACCTTCGCCGTCGCTACGAGGAAGCGATCGCCGGGGTCGCCATGAGGAAGATCGAGGTTCCCCACCTGGCGGGCCACCTCGAAGTTGACCGCGGCCTCCCGCAGGGGGAACGTATCCAGAGCGTTTCGAATCCAAGAGTCTGGACCCTCTTTCGTCTTCAGGCGACCCTTCTGGATCAGAACCGAGGTCTCCCACAGTGAGATTGGCGAGAGCCAGCAGGATCCTGTCGAAGCTTCGATGACCTCGCGTAGCGGCTGCGAGAGGTTCTCAGAGCCCGCGCAATACCAGATCCAGATGTGGGTATCGAGAAGCAGCCGTCTCACCGCAGGACTTCCCAGTCTTCAGCGGCAAGAGGCTCGACGATGTCGCCGACGATCTCGATGGTGCCGCGCATGCATCCATAGCTGCTGCGCGAGCTGCGGGCGGCTGGTGGTGGCGGTACGACCTGAGCCACGGGGTGCCCGCGACGCGTCACCAGAAGGGGCTCGCCTGTCTTGCGGACCCGCTCGAGAAGGCCGAGGCATTGGGCTTTGAATTTGGAGATGCTGATGGTGTCCATGGCCATAGATTACCATGGTCAACGATCATGGTCAAACACTATCGATGCGACAGATATTTCGGTGCCTGTCACTTTTCTCGGGGGTGTGTCACTCTCGGCGGGCGATGCGTTATCTCCACACCATGGTCCGGATCAGCGACGTTGCTCGCTCGCTCGACTTCTACTGCGACAAGCTGGGGATGGTCGAGGTGCGGCGGTACGACAGTGAGTCTGGACGTTTCACGCTCATTTTCCTCGCCGCTCCCGGGGACAGAGAGCTGGCGGCGGAGCGGCGCACGCCGCTGCTCGAGCTGACCCACAACTGGGATCCCGAGACCTACTCCGGCGGCCGCAGCTTCGGCCACCTGGCTTTCGAGGTCGATCACATCTACGCGCTGTGCCAGCGGCTCGCAGACTCCGGGGTCACGATCTTGCGACCGCCCCGTGACGGCCGGATGGCGTTCGTGCGCTCTCCCGACGGCATCTCGGTGGAGCTGCTGCAAGCTGGCGACGCGCTGCCTGCGGCCGAGCCCTGGGCGTCGGCGCCCAGTGTCGGCGAGTGGTAGCTCGGCCAGGCTTTGGACTGAAGGGGACAGAGGGGATAACGCCATGCCGTCGTTCGATGTCGTGATCCAGACCGATCTCCAGGAAGTGGACAACGCGCTCAACCAGGCGCGCAAAGAGATCGCCCAGCGCTTCGACTTTCGCGGCAGCAAGAGCCGCATCGACTGGGACCGCAAGGGTGACGTGACCCTGGTGTCCGACGACCGGCCGCGGCTCGACGCGCTGCTCGACGTGGTCAAGACCAAGCTGGTGCGGCGGGGGGTGTCGATCAAGAACCTCGAGGTCGGCGAGTCCGAGCCGGCTGCCGATGGCCTGGTGCGTCAGAAGGTGACGCTCAAGACCGGCATCCCCAAAGAGGCGGCGAAGGAAATCTGCCAGCACCTTCGCCAGAGCAAGATCAAGGTCCAAGGCCAGATCCAGGACGAGCAGATCCGGGTCACCGGCAAGAAGCGAGACGACCTCCAGGCCGCGATCGCCTCGCTCAAAGAGGCCGACTTCGGCCTCGACGTCCTGTACCAGAACTTCCGCCAGTAGGCGCAAGGAATGGCGGTCGTGGCCTAGCGGCGAGGAGCGAACTGTGTCGTACACCGACGACTTCGGGT
>JAQBHE010000034.1:0-20037 GCA_032128015.1 Holophagae bacterium | reverse complement strand
GTAGCGGGCGCCCAGCTCGTGGTATTTCGAGAGCAGCGAAAGGTCGCGACCGATGACGAAGCCGTTCTCGATGCCGATCGCGGCGACCCGCTTGCCGGCGGCATGGATCCGCGCCACGTCGTCGGCCCGAACCGCGAGCTCGATGCGGTCTGGGTACATCTGCTCGGCCATGCGGTGGATGGCGTCGAACTTGGTCATCGCGTCGGTCTGGGCCTTCTGGTAATCGACCTCGGTACGGGCGGTCTGGCCCACGTAGACGACGAAGAAAGCAGCGTCGAGTCCGCCGCGCTCCATCTTCGGCAGGTCGACCTGACGCTCGCCCTCGACCCCTGGGTCGACCTCCGGGGTGGCGAAGTCGAACGGGATATCGTCGTGGCTGTCGATGGTGAGCACCCGTTCGTGGATGGCGCGCGCGCCGTTCACGATTTCTTCCTCGCTCGCAGTCTCGTCGGCGGCCGGGGCGGCACAGGCTACGCCGGCCACCGCCACCGCCGCGCCGAGGACCGCCACGGCGAGGCGGGTGGTGACGGTGACCATGCGTGAACGGGTCGCCTCTGTCGCGCGACGGGGTCGCAGGCTCGCTGCCATCGTGAGCTCTCCCTGAGAAGTAGTTCTGCTCTTTGTCGAGCGCTTCATCCTATCCGCGCGCCGGGCCCCCGCCGAGCGTCGCCGCGAGAAGCCCGCTTGGACGCGCGCGGGCGTTGATACACTCCCCGCCTGATTCTCAGGGGGGTCCCGCCGTGCGCCGCTACCCGATTCTTCTCCTCAGCCTGATCTTCGCCGCTGCCACCTACGCGCCTCCCTTGCTCTCCCAAGAGGAGGAGGGGGAGACCGAGCCGGCCGCCGCGGACGGTCGTGAACTGGCGCCGCTGCCGGCCACCGCCGAGCTCGTGGTCGAGCCACTCGAGATGACCCTCGAGGTCGGCCAGAAGGGCCAGATCCACGCCAGTCTGCGCGACCGCGGCCAGGCCGTCGAGGGCCACACCGTGGTGTTCTTCTCCCGCAACCGTCGCAGTCTCGGGGTCAAGCCCAGCGGCGAGATCGAAGCGTTCGGGCCCGGCGAGCACACCGTCGTCGCGCTGGTGCCGAAAGACCCCGGAGACGTCGCCCGCCGTGCCGAAGCGCTGCTACGGGTCGAGATCAAGGTCACGGTTCCGGATCCGCCGATTGCCAGCGTCGACATCGTGGGACTGCCAGCGCGGCTGTACGCCGGCACCACGGTGCCGCTCAACGCTCGGCTGGCCGACACCTCGGGCGCGGAGCGGAACAACGTCGAAGTCACCTATCAAACCACCGCGCCGGCGATCGCCGAGTCCGACGGCTTCGGCAACCTGGCGCTCAAGGCGCCCGGCAAGACCACCCTCACCGCCACCGCCGAGGCAGCGACCAGCAGCATCGACGTCCAGGTGTCGGTCGACCCGACGGTGGCGCTCGCCCTCGAGGGCGCGGGCGCGGCGGTACGCACCGGCGACGTGGTGCGGCTGCGAGCGGTCGGACGCGATCGCAATGGCGCCGAGGTCGAGGACCTGCCGGCAACCTACGCGGTGGCCGGAAGGGTCGAGACCGGGATCATCGCCGCGGGCTCGGCCGCCGACATCTCCGCGGACGGCATCTTCGTCGCCGAGCGCCCGGGTGTCTACACCGTGATTGCCAGCACCGGCCAGCACACCGCCACCCAGCGCATCCGGGTCGAGCCGCGAAAGGTCCAGAAGCGACTCACCTTCGTCGGCCAGGGCAAGGTCCGCGACCGCCACACCTCCGACCTGTGGATCTGGGAGGGCGCCGACGGCCACGACTACGCGATCACCGGCACCTGGGGCGCCGAGGGCCACGCGTACTTCTGGGACGTCACCCATCCCGAGAACATCGCCCTGATCGACACCGTGCGCGTCGACGCTCGCACCGTCAACGACGTCAAGATCTCGGAAGACGGCAAGATCGCGGTGATCAGCCGTGAGGGCGCCTCGAACCGCAAGAACGGCATCGTCATCCTCGACATCTCCGAGCCGCAGGTCGGGGTGCGGGTGCTCGCGACCTTCGACGACCAGCTGCGCGGTGGCGTCCACAATGTCTTCGTTCACGACCACCACGTCTACGCAGTCAACAACGGCCGGCGCTTCGACGTCATCAACATCGAAGACCCAGCGCAACCCTATCGGGTCGGCCGCTTCGAGCTCGACACTCCCGGCCACTCGATCCACGACGTGTGGGTGAAGGAAGGCATTGCCTTCACCTCGAACTGGGACGACGGCGTCTACGCGATCGATGTCGGTGGCGGCGGCAAGGGCGGCGCTCCGAACAACCCGGTGGTGCTCGGGTCGTACCAATATCCCAGTGGCTGGAACCACGCCGCCTTCCCTTACCGCAGCAAGTCGACCGGCAAGTTCTACGTCTTCGCCGGCGACGAGGCGTTTCCTTACGGTCTCTCGGGACGGAACGCCGGCGAAGCACCGCCGCGCGCCGCGGGCTGGATCCACGTCATCGAGTGGGACGACTGGGCGCACCCGCGCGAAGTCGCCCGCTACCAAGTGCCCGAAGCGGGCACCCACAACCTGTGGGTCGAGGATGACGTGATGTACGTCGCCTACTACAACGGCGGCCTGCGGGTGGTCGACGTTTCGGGCGAGCTCCGCGGCGACCTCTACCGCCAAGGTCGTGAGATCGCGCTGTGGATGCCGTTCGACGCCGAAGGCTTCATTCCGAACGCCCCGTTCACCTGGGGACCCCAGCCCTACAAGGGCCACATTTTCATCTCGGACTGGAACTCGGGGCTGTGGGCGCTCAAGCTCGAAGACCTCGAGGACCCGGACAAGGTGATCGGCGAGCCGCGGTAGGAACGAGGGAACGAGGGAACCACGCCATGAATCCAACCCTGTCCCTGGCATCGATCCTCGGCCTTGTGCTCGCCACCGCGCTGGCAGGCGGCGGACCGCCGGCTCCCGACCTCGAATCACCCACGCGCGACTACTACGTCTACGTCTGCTCCGAATCCGAGGACGAGGTCGCGCTGGTGCGCTTCGGACCGGGCGGGCTCGAGGTCCAGCGCAAGATCGAGGTCGGAACGTTCCCCGCCGAGATCGAAGGCCCACACGGCATCCGAGTCGCCCCCGACGGCCGCAGCTGGTACGTGTCGATGTCCCACGGTCTGCCGTTCGGCTCGATCCACAAGTTCGAGACCGGCACCGACGAATGGATCGAGAGCGTCAAGGTCGGGATGTTCCCGGCGACCCTCGACGTGGCCAGCGCCACCGGACTGTTGTTCGTGGTCAACTCCGACTTCTACGGCGACCACGTGCCGAGCACCATCTCGGTGGTCGAGACCGGCACCATGACCGAGGTGGCTTCGATCGCCACCGGAGTGATGCCCCACGGCGGACGTCTCAGCGCCGACGGCCGGCGGTTCTACTCGGTGAACATGATGGACGACGAGCTGGTCGAGGTCGACGCCTTGCGCTTCGAGGTCGCCCGCCGTCTGCCGCTGACCCTGTCGGATGAAACGGCACCGAGCGACACCGGCCACCATCCCAGCGGCCACGAGACCGTGCCGGCAGCAGGCCACATCTCCAAGGTCGAGCCGTCCTGGGCGAGCGAACCGACACGCTCGGGCAAGGTCTACGTCGCCGCGCTCACCGGCAACGCCATCCTCGAGATCGACCTCGAGAAGTGGCGGATCTCCCGACGCTTCAAGACCCCAGCCGGCCCCTACAACCTGGCGGTCTCGCCCGACGAGCGGCTGCTGGTGGTCGCCTACAAGAAGAGCGACGCGGTCGGCTTCTGGGATCTCGAGCACGGCGTCGAGATCGCGGCGTTGCCGACCAGCCGGCGAATCCCCCACGGGGTCGCGATCACCGCCGACGGCCGCTTCAGCTTCGTCACCGTCGAGGGCGTCGGCGGCGAACCGGGGGTGGTCGAGGTCTACGACAACCGGGTGCCGGCGCGGGTGGCGACCCTCGACGTCGGCAAGCAGGCTGGCGGCATCGCGCTCTGGGAACCCGGCGGTTGAAGCCGGCCGAAGGAGGAGACGCGCGCGTCCGGCTGGGTTCGGCGCTCGCGACGATCGACCGCCGCCAACGCGCGGCGGGCTTCCTTGGCGACCTCGGACCGGCGACGGCGTGGATCGGCGGCGCTCTGCTGTTGTCCCGGCTAGCTCGCGGCCGGGTGGACCGCGAGGCGATCGTGGTGGTGCTCGCGGCGGTGATCGCGGCCGCTCTCTGGAGTTTGCTTCCGAGCTTGCGCCGACGAGCCAACCTGGCGGCGGCGGCGCGCACGGTCGACCAACGGCTTGGGCTCGCCGACCTCACCCTGTCGGCGTGGTCGCTCGGCGAGGGCCGTGGTGCCGACGCCGCGTTCCTCGCTCACCTCGAGCGTAGGGCGGCCACCGCCACCTCCGATCTCGACCGCAAAAAAATCGCGCCACTGCGGCCGCCGCGCAGCCTCGGCGTCGGGGTGCTGCTCGGAGCATTGTGGCTAGCCTCGTTGGCCGTCGACATCGCCGCACCCGAGTCGTCGCGTGTTCTGTCGGCCGAGCGACGATCGACGGACGATGCCTCCGAGAGCCTCGCCGACCTTGCTCGAACCGGCGCCGAGCCGACCATCGTCGAGCCGACCGAGTCCCGAACCGCACGGATCATCGAGGCCATCCTGCCTCGCGGGTTACTCGAGAAGCTGCTCCAACTAGGTCGCACCGCCGCCAGCGACGCGTCGCCATTGTCGGCCGAGGAGCGGGTGGCGGCGGTGCTCGACGAGCAATTGCTGGCCGACCTCGAGGCGGCGGTGGAGCAAGAGCTCAAGGAACGCAGCGAGGGGCCGCGCGACGAGCCGGTCGCCGACCCGGTGGCGCCTGGCGACGACGACATCCTGCGCGAGCTGCGACGCGAGCAGGAGGACGGCAGCGCAACGCAGCGATCCGATCAGGAGGGCGAGGGGGGCGAACGACGACCCGGACAAGAGGGTGATCCCGAGGCGGACGACCGCACCGAGGGCGCCGCCAAGGCGGTTCAGGCGCCGTCGGCCCAACGTCCGAAGTCATCGCGCGACGGCTCCGCGGGCGTCGAGGTTGCGGTCGCCAGTGCTTCGGGAGACGAGGCCGCCGAAGCGGGGTCCGATCAGGAGGGCGGCCAGGAGACCCCGAACCCCTCCGGCTCCTCCACCGGACCGCAGGCTGGCCCCTCCGATCCGTTCGGCGAAGCCACCGAGCTCGCGGTGACCCTCGAGCTCGCGATCCTCCAAGAGCGCACCCCCGAGCCGCCCCCCAAGCCACCCGAGCGCGAGCGCCGTGCGGCACCTCAGAAGGAGGCCGAGGTGGCACTGCGTGGCGTCCGCGGTAGTGCCGCCACCGAAGCCGAGCGCTCGCTCGCACCCACCACCACACCGTGGCGTTACCGCGAGCTCAGCCGCCGGTTCTTCGCCCCAAGCGAGACCGACCGCGAAGGCACTGGCCGCGAAAGCACTGGCCGCGATGGCACTGGCCGCGAAAGTACTGACCGCGATGGCACTGAGGCCGCACCCACCGGAGCAACCCCACCATGACGCCCGAGCTCGCCACCGCCGACGCCGAACAGAACGCCGAACAACGCATCACCACATTCCGCAGCAGGGTCGACGATCTGCGCGCCGAGATCGGCAAGGTGATCGTCGGCAACCGGGACGTCATCGACGCCCTGCTCACCTGCCTCTTCGCCGATGGCCACGTGCTCCTCGAGGGCATCCCGGGCCTCGGCAAGACCCGCCTGGTCCAGACCCTTGCCGAGGCGCTCCACCTCGATTTCGCGCGTGTCCAGTTCACGCCCGACCTGATGCCCGGCGACATCACCGGCAACCACATCCTCCAAGAAGACGAGTCCGGCAACCGCACCCTGGTGTTTCGCCCCGGTCCGGTGTTCGCTCACTTGCTGCTCGCCGACGAGATCAACCGCGCGACCCCGAAGACCCAGTCGGCTCTGCTCGAAGCGATGCAGGAGAAGACGGTCACGGTCGGTCGCACCAGCCATCCGCTCGATCCTCCATTCTTCGTTCTCGCGACCCAGAACCCGCTCGAGATGGAGGGCACCTATCCGCTGCCCGAGGCCCAGCTCGACCGCTTCATGCTCAAGTTGCGGATGGTCTACCCCACTGCCTCCGAGCTCCACGACATCCTCGACCGCACCACCCGCGCCGAGACCCCGACGGTGCGCGCGGTGGTCGACCGTGACCAGATCCTCGAGTTACGGCAGACCGTCCGTGCCCTGCCGGTGGCGCGCGAAGTTCAGGACTACGCGATCCGGCTGGTTCTCGCCACCCACCCTGGCACCGAGCACGCTCACCCTCAGGCCAGTCGTTACGTGCGCTTCGGTGCCAGCCCCCGCGGCGCCCAGGCGATGATCCTCGGCGCCAAGGTGCTTGCGCTGCTCGCCGAGCGGTCCCACGTCTCGGCGGACGACATTCGCCAGCTCGTGCTGCCGGCGCTCCGCCACCGACTACTCTTGAACTTCGAGGGCGAGGCTGGCGGCATCGACCCCGACGACATCCTGCGCGACATCATCGGCGCGGTCCGGGCGCCCTAATAGGGCAGCCCTCGGCCCATGCCAGTTGCCGCCTCCAGTCCCGCGGGGGAGCTGTTCGACCACGAGTTCCTGCGCAAGCTCGAGTACCTGAAGCTGGTGGCGCGCCGGCTGTTGCCCGGGGCGTTCAAGGGCGAGCATCGCTCGCGCAAGCGCGGCAGCGGCATCGAGTTCGCCGACTATCGACCCTACGTCGAGGGCGACCCGCTGCGCGATGTCGACTGGGCCGCATACCTCCGCTTCGACAAGTTGCTGGTGCGGTTGTTCGAGGAAGAGGGCGACCTTCCGATCTATTTGTTCCTGGATGCCAGTCGATCGATGGAGATCGGCGACCCGATGAAGTTCGACTACGCCCGCAAAGTGGTCGCAGCGCTGGGCGCGGTCGGACTCTTCAACCTCGACCGGATCAGCGTGATCGCCTACGCCGACGGCATCCGCGAACAGATTCCCAAGCTGCGAGGGCCGTCGCAGGTGTTTCGCGCTCTCGGGTTCTTGTCGAAGATCGAGCCCGGAGGCGAGACCGACCTCGGCAAGGCGATCCGTTCGTTCTTCGCCGCGCCGGCGCGTCGCGGACTGGTGGTCGTGGTCTCCGATTTCCTCGACGCCGCGGGTCCGCAGGCACTCGACCTCATCGGGCCGCTGCGGCACGACCTGCTCGCGGTCCAGGTCTGGAGCCCGCTCGAGCTCCGGCCGTCGTTCGCATCGCGGATCGAAGTGGTCGACGCCGAGACCGGCGGTCGCGTCCGGATCGAGGCGACCCCGGCCCTGCTGCGCCGTTACCGCGACACCGCAGAGTCGCACTCCCAGGAGCTCCAGGCGTACTGCCGCTCGCGCGGCTGGTCGTACTTGCGTGCTGAGACCACGACTCCGTTCGAGGATCTGATCCTCGGCGCATTCCGCCAGGGACGGTTCCTGCGTTGAGCCCCGCATGACCTTCGTTCACATCGCCCCGTGGCTGGGCGCGATCGCGGTGCTGCTGTGCGCCGCGGTGTTCTTGGGGCTCTACCTGCTCAAGCCGCCGCCCCAGGCGGTGATCGTGCCGTCGACGCTGGTGTGGCAACGGGTTGCCGACCAGCAGCCGCGGCGCAACCGCTGGCTCCGGTGGTTGGTGTCGCTGCTGATCGCGACCGCGACCGGCGTCTTCTTGGTTCTCGCCCTCGGTGGTCTCGAGCGCGCCAACGCCGGCGGGCGCGACCTGGTGCTGATCATCGACAACTCGGCGACCATGGCGGCGCGGCGCGGCGATGGCCGGACCCGGCTCGACCACGCGAAGGCCCAGGCGCGGGCGCGCCTCGATTCGTCGGCCGCCGGTCTCTACCTCGCCGACACCACCGGCGACTTCGGCCTGGTGACCCTTTCGAGGACCAAGGCCCGGGAGCGTCTCGACCGCATCGAGGTGCGACTAGCGCGCACTGCCCGACTGCCACCGCTGCCCGCCGACCTCGACCTCGAGCGTACCGACGTGTTGCTGTTCACCGACGGCGTGGCAAAGCTCGTGCCGTCGTCTGCCGCTGACATCGAGACCGTCTCGGCCCTGGTCCCGGCGCGAAACGCCGGAATCACCGCCTTTCGCGCGGTCCCGGTGCCGGCGAGTCCCGACCGTGTCGAGGCCTTTCTCGAGGTCGCCAACGGCTCGGCGACCGCGATCGAGGCCGAGCTGCGGGTCGCCCCCGAGGACGGCGCCGCGATCCTCGAGCGCCGACTCGAGCTGGCCGCCGGCGAGACCTGGTCGGGACTTCTCGATCTCCGAGGAATCGCTCTAACACCGCGCGACTCGCGGACGCCCACTGCCCTGGTCGCAACCATCACCGCCGACGGCGATGCGCTGGACGCCGACGATCGCGCCTTCCTGCTGCCGCCACCGACCGGCGCCATCGCGGTCGGGGTGGTGAGCGCGGGCTCGGGCGGCTCGACCAGCCGGCTCGCGAGCACTCTCGCCCTCGATGATCGTCTCGAGGTGACCGCACTCACGGCGCAGGAGCTGGCAACCGCAAGCCCACGATTCGACGTTCTGGTGTTCGACCGCTGGGCACCGGACGCTCCCCCACGCCTGCCGTCGCTGCTGGTCGCCCCACCCCGGCGGGACTGGCTCCCCAAGATCGTAGCCAACGGTGGGCACGTGAGCCTCGGCGCGACCCGGCTTCGTGTCGGTCCGCCGGCGGCGGTGATCGGCACCCTCGGCAACCGTCCGAGCGTCGACCAAGAGTCGGTCACCGGTTTGGTGCTCGAGGATCTCGAGATCCAGCGCCTTACGGTGTACGACGTGCCACCCGAGCAGATCCTGCTCGGCGATTCCTCGTCGCCGTTGCTCATCGCGTCCCCACAACACGCCGGGGCGTCCGGAAACGCCAAGGCGACCCCACCCTGGTTGCTGTTCACCTTCGATCCCGAACGATCCAACCTCCCGCTCCACGCCGAGTATCCGATCCTGCTCGCGGGTCTGGTCGAGCACTTCGGGCCAACCGGACCGACACCGCAGCTCGCCCCCGGCCTCCACGAGCTCGAGCCCTCGGTGCGGTTGGTCCGCGGTCCGACGGGCGCGGTCATTTCCACAGTACGCAGCCCGGCGAGCGTCCTCGCCGAGCTCGAGCGGCCGGGCATCTATCGCCTCGCCAGCGACTCCGGCGCTCTTTCTGCTCTGGCGGTAGGTCCGTTGGGATCGGCGGTGACGTTCATCAACCGCAGTACGCTCACGGTCGCCGATCCCAGCGGTGCCACCCGCGGCCGGCGGCCGCCGCTACGAAGTCTGTTGATCGGAGCCGCGCTGTTGCTGGGCGCGATCGAGATCGTCACCCGCTCGCAAGGCTGGACCGAGTAAGGCTGTCCCTTCGCTTCGCTAGGCTAGGCCGACAGAGATCGCCCGTCAGATGAGTCAAGTTTGGGCCTAGCAGCCCGCGGCCGCTTGGGCAGCGTGACGGGCTAGACCCGATAGATGGCACTGCCAGGCTGAGCCGATGATTGGCAGACTCAGCTGACAGACACCACCGCTACCGAGACCACAGCGAGAACCTAGGCCGCGGTCGTCATCCGTGGCATCGAGGTAGGAGCGGCCAGCCCGTCTCGTCCCGGGGTGCCCCCCTGCTCTGTTCGGGCGGGTTCGCATCGGCCGAGGTGACGGGCTAGCGGGATCGTGGTATGACCGCTCCTCATCACTGCCACCTCGCTGGGGATGAGGTGAAACCACGAACCCGCCAGAGCTGCCGATGCGTCACTTGCTCCGCGCCGCCTTTCTGATCGCCCTCGCCATGGCGTTGTTCGAGCCGGTCTGGAGCCGCAGCTCCGACCGCCTGCAGGTGGTCTTCGCGCTCGACGTCTCGAGCAGCGTCGGCGCCGAATCGCTGGCCGGCGGGCTCGACTGGCTCGCGGAAGCCGCAAACCGACGAGACGCCGACGTCTCCTTTCTCGCCTTCGCTGGTTCCGCCCAGACCCTGGGCCGAATCGACGATCTGCGTCACCTCAAGGTCACCGACGGTGGCCGCGGGGCCGCGCCGGGAACCATCGATCGCTCCGCAACCGACCTCGAATCGGCGCTGCGACTCGCCCGCTCGGCGTTCGATCCCGGCGTGGTGAAGCGCCTGGTGCTGCTCAGCGACGGCCTGGCGACCTCGGGCGACCCGCGGGCCGCACTCGGCGGACTGATCGCGGATCGGGTGCGCCTGGACACCGTGCCGCTCGCTACCGCGGTGGGCCGGCCGGTGGTGGCAAGGGTCACGCTGGTGTCGCCGCCGCGGGCGCGGAGCCCGGCGCCACTCGAGGTCGAGGTGCTGAGCGGGGTGGCGACCACCTCCCGGCTGGTGCTCACGGTCGATGGCCAAGAGCTCACCGCAACCGAGCTCGAAGTCGCGCCCGGAAGCCAGCTGGTTCGTCTCGATCCGCGCTACCCTGAACCGGGTGAGGTCGAGCTGCTCGTGGAGCTGGACGGCTCCGTGCAGTGGCGCCAACCGATCCTGATCGGTCCGCGGCCTGGCGCGCTGGTGGTCGCCCAGGCTGGCCGCGGCAAGGCGCTCGCCGACCTCCTCGGCGCCCAGGGCTGGCGGGTGACGGTCGTCGAGCCCAGCGCAGTGGGGACAAGGTCGGGGAAACTCGCCGAGTGGGACGCGGTGGTGCTCTCCAACGTGGCGGCGAAGGCTCTCGGCGAGCCGTCGCTCGAGGCGCTCCGCGACTACACGCTGGGCGGCGGGGGTTTGCTGTTCGCCGGTGGCGACGCCACCTTCGGCGAGGAGGGCTACTCCGAGAGCGCGATCGAGCCGGTGCTGCCGTTGCGCTTCAACGTCGAAGAGGAACGCACCGATGTCGCGTTGATGGTGGCGCTCGACAAGTCGTACAGCATGAAGGGGGCCAAGATCGAGCTCGCCAAGGAGGCCACCAAGGCGGCGCTCGGCGAGCTCGAGGACCGCCACCGCTTCGGGGTGGTCGCCTTCGACTGGGAGCCCTACGACGTGGTCCCACTCCAGCTCGCCAACAACCGCCAGCAGATGTTGGACGCAATCAGCCGCATCGAAGCGAGCGCCCAGACCAACTTCTACCCGGCACTCGAATCGTGCCTGCGCCAGCTCTCCGAGGTCGAAGCCGAGGTCAAGCACGTCATCCTGCTATCCGACGGCAAGACCTATCCCGACGACTACGAGAAGCTGATCGCGAGGATGCGCGCCGCCGAGATCACGGTCTCGACAGTCGGCGTTGGCAGCGAGGCCGATCGCGAGCTGCTCGCCGACATCGCCCGCTGGGGCGACGGCCAGACCTACTTCGTGGAGGACGCCAAGCGGGTGCAGCGGATCCTGCTCGACGAAGCGCGCGGCAAGCTCGAAGAGACCCTGGTGGAAGAGCCGGTGCGCGCGGTCGTGGCGCAACCGAACCGGGCGCTACGCGGGATTGTCGTGAGTGCAGCGCCGGCGCTGCTCGGCCACTTGAACCTCGAGCCGCGCGACGAATCCGAGATCGTGCTCGAGACCGACACCGGCAAACCGTTGCTGGCCAGGCGCAACGTCGGCCTCGGTCGCACCTGGATCTTCACCTCCGATCTCGAGGGTCGCTGGTCGGCGCCGTGGTTCCGATGGTCGGGGTTCGGTCCGCTGCTTTCGCAAGTGCTCCACGACGCCGCCGGACGCAAGGAAGAGCCGGGCCTCGACTTCCGGATCCGTCGCGACCAGCAGCGCCTGGTCGCCACCCTGCGGGCTCTCGACGATGGCGGCCGCCACCGCAACGGCCTCGAACCGAAGCTGCGGGTGTCGGCAGGATCGCGCAACACCGAGACGCCGATGCGTCAGACCGGCCCCGGATTCTACGCCGCCGATCTGGAGCTCGCGCCTTCGGCCGACCATCCCTACGTCGCCGAGCTCTGGCTCGACGGTCGCCGTCAAGGTCTCGGCTCGGTCTACTACCCGGAAAGCGACGACCTTCGCCCCGGCCTCCCCGACCACGCCTTGCTCCGCCAGCTCGCCGCGGCGAGCGGCGGGCACTTCCAGCCGTCGCTCGACCAGGTGTTCGAGCGCAGCGGCGAGCATGCAACCCGCCGGGTCGAGCTGTGGCCGGCGCTGGTCGCGCTGGCGCTGGCGTTGTTCGTGGTCGAGGTCCTGCTCCGGCGCACCGGTCGCTTGAGCCCGCGTCCGGAGCCAGTGGTGGTGCGGCCCGCCACGGTCACCGCTACGGTCACCGGCGCGGTGACCGGCCGGGTCGCCGAGCCATCGTGATGACCGACACCCCGCTATACGCCGGGCTCGATCTCGGCGGCACCACTCTCCAGGCAGGCATCGGCCCGGTCGACGGCGACCTCCTAGCGAACTCCGAGGTCGCCACCGAGGCCCACCAAGGTCCAGAGCGGGTCATCGAGCGCATGATCCGCCTGATTCACGAGCTCGAGGCCAAAGCGGGCGGCAAGGTCCGGGGACTGGGGGTCGGCTGTCCAGGCTGGATCGATGCCACGAGCGGCATCACCAAGTTCCTCCCCAATCTGCCGACCCAGTGGCGCGAGGTGCCGCTGGCGGCGCGGCTCGGCGAGGCGCTGGGCGTCGAGGTCAAGCTGATGAACGACGCCCGCCTCGCCACTCTCGGCGAGCTTCGTTATGGCCACGGACGCGGGCGCCGCGATCCGACGCTGGTGCTCTTCACCCTCGGCACCGGCATCGGCGGCGGCGTGGTGGTCGACGGGCGGCTGCGACTCGGACCATTGGGCGCCGCCGGGGAGATCGGCCACATGACCGTTGTCCAGGACGGCCGCAGCTGCTCTTGCGGCAGCCGCGGTTGCGTCGAGGCGTACGCAAGCGCCCCCGCCATTGTCGGCGAAGCGGTGCGGCTGCTGCGCGGCGGTCGCGCGACGGGGTTGTGGCGGATCGTCGAGGAGGACCTGCGACGGGTTACCCCCCAGACCATCGCCGAGGCCGCCGAGGCCGGCGACGCCGATGCTGCGAGCGTGCTGGAGGAGGCGGCGCGGACCCTCGGAATCGCGGTCGCCAACATCGTCGTCACGCTCCATCCCGATCTGGTGGTGCTGAGCGGCGGCGTCGCCCTGATCGGAGAGCGACTGCTCGCGCCGGTGCGCGAGGTTGTTGGAGAGCGGGTCCAAGTGTTCCCGCCCAGCGACGTTGAGGTCGTGTGCTCCAAGCTGGGCAACCGGGCCGGGGTGCTCGGCGGAGTTGCCCTGACAGCCGCGGGCGCCAGCGCGGCCGGCGGCCAGGCCAGGCCTGCCCAAGAGTGACGACAAGCTAAAGCGACCAAAGGCTAGACTGGCTCGATCGCCGGAGCTCGAGGTTCGATCGCCCGGTGAAGACGAAGCACGGAGGTGATGAGATGGCCGAACGACAGGGGTGCGTCCTGGGTTGGCTGTTCGCATTCGGCCTGCTCGTTTCGAGTCCTCTCTTGGCGACCGAGCTCCGTGCCGGAGTCGCGATTCGCGACATCACTCCCGACACCGAGCGCCTGCCGGTGCCGCTCGGCGGTTACGGCGCCCGTGAGAACAAGCCGGCGACGGGTGTGCACGACAGTACCCTCGCCAAGGCACTGGTGCTGCGCCAGGGGGGACGCAAGGTGGCGGTCGTCACGCTGGACCTTCTCGGAATTCCCCGTTCGCTGCGCGAAGAGGTCCTGGTGCGCATCCAGCCCGCCGGCTTCGAGTCCGAGAATCTGATTCTCGCCGCGAGCCACAGCCACGCCTCGGTGGAGATGAATGCGCTCAACCGCCGAAACACCCTCGGCAACCGCTTCATCGGCATCTTCGACGAGCGACTCCTGCTCTTTACCGCCGAGCGGATCGCCGAGGCGGTCCTGGAAGCCGACCGCACATCCGAGACCGTGCGAGTGGGGGTGGCGTCGAAACAGGTGCACGGCCTCAGTCGCAATCGCCGCGGCGACCAGGTCACCGATGACGAGCTGACCGTCGTCCGTTTCGACCGCAGCGACGGCTCTCCCTGGGTGGTGCTGGTGAACTTCACCGCCCATCCCACCTGGATGACCGAGCATGTGATGCAGGTCTCGGCCGGTTGGCCGGGCTACCTCCAGCGTGAAGTGGAAGCCTGGCTAGGTCCCGGGGTGGTCTGCCTCTACGCCAACGGAGCCGAAGGGGACACGGCGCCCGCTGGGGCTCAGGGGCCCAGTGAGTTCGCCCGGGCAGAGGACCACGGGCGCAAGCTCGCGATTCACGCCGTCGAGGTCGCGCACTCGATTGTGACCCGCGCCGGCGCGCCCCTGGATTTCCTACTCACCACCTACCGGCTTCCCGAGCGGCAAGCTCCTCCGGCACTCCTCGAGTCAGCGGGTCCCGAGTACGGCATGGACGAGAGCAACATCCGAGCTCTTCTCGATGCGATGGTCCCCACCGACTCGTACTTGTCGGTGCTCGAAATCGGCGACTTTCTCGCCGTCTCCGTACCGGGAGAGATGGCTGCCGCTCTGGGCCTCGAGATCAAGCAGGCACTGCGCGCCGCCGGTGCCAGGCACCCGGTGATCTTCGGGCTGACCAACGAATGGATCAGCTACATCCTTGCCCCCGAAGAGTACGACCAGGGCGGCTATGAGCCCGGCGTCTCGTTCTACGGCGAGACCCTGGGACCGGTGATGGTCGAGCAAGCCATCGCGGCGGGAAAGGCGCTGCTCGATCGCTCACCGCTCGGCTCACCCTGACGACAACAACGGCGCGACTCGCTTCGAAACGAGATCTCAGCGCGCGGCGGGCGCCTGCCACTCCAGCTGCAGAGTGCCGCTGCGCCTTGTCGCTACACATACGGCGGAAAGTTGATGTATGCTGCGTTCATGAAGAGGCTTCAGATCTTGATCGAGGAAGAGTTAGACGACGCACTCGAGCAGCAGGCCAGCCTCGAGGGTTCCTCCAAGGCGGCATTGATTCGGCGCTATGTGCGCCTGCAGCTCGACACCCTTCCGCCTCTCGAAGCCGATCCGCTCGGCCAGATGATTGGTGCGGACGACGTCGAGCCCGAGGCCGTCGACGATGTCGTGTACGGATGATCTTCATCGACACTTCGTTCTTCGTTGCGCTGCGCAATCGACGCGACTCGCGTCACGAAGACTCTGTCGCGCTCCTCAGGCAGAGAGAACGTTCGGTCTTCGTGACCAGCAACCACGTTCGGGGAGAAACCTGGACCTACCTCCGGCGGAAGGCAGGCCATGCCTCCGCGGTTGCGTTTCTCGATGCGCTGGAGGGCTCGCCGCGCATCCGCATCGACGTGACCACGCCCGAGCAGGAAGCCCGTGCGCTTCGTTGGCTGCGTCGGCACGACGAGAGAAAGTACTCGTTCGTAGACGCGACCAGCTTCGCCATCATGCGGGGTCTACGCTTGGCCGAGGCTTTCGCCTTCGACGGCGACTTCGCCGCGGCGGGATTCGTCGAGCTTCGGCCCTGAGGGCGGCTCGCGGGACCGAACAGCGCAAGGGATCGAGCGCTCGTCTTCGCCCGCCGGGATGCGCGCTCGAGCGATCTGGCTCGTCCCCTTCTCCGGCCCGGGCGAGCCGCGCCAGCTCACCGTCGAAGGCGGCTCCGAGCCGGGGGAGGAGACCGAGACCACGCTCGTCCTGGTGCAGAACTGGCGAGCCAAGGTGGAGCGCGCGTTCGCCGAGGTGACGGCGCGATGACGCTCGGGGCGGGGGAGCGGCTCGGTGGAATGGGCGAGGTCTCCCGCGCTCGCGAATGCACCGGCCAACTTCAGGCGGCCGACGGAGCGCTCGCGCTCGCCAAAGAAGCTCCCTACGGCGTCACGGTCTCCAAGCGGTCCACCGCGTGCACCGGCGCGCGCTCGCCCTGCATCAGGTCGGCGATCGCACGGTAGACCAGGCGCTGCTTGGCCAGGCTGCTCTTGCCCGCGAACTCGCGGGAGACCACGCGGATCTCGAAGTGACCGCCCTGGCCCGTCGCTTCGACTTCGGCGTCCGGAATCGCCTGGAGGATCGCCTCCTTGATCCGGTCCGATGTCTCGACGGGGGGTCGATGGATCTGGATAGCCATCGCCTGAAGCTAGTAGCGAGGCACCGACCGGTCGATCTCGCGCGCCCAGGCTTCAATGCCACCGCTCAGGTAGGCAACACGGGTGAAGCCCCGGCTGACGAAGCGCTGCGCGGCTCCCCGTGCGCGCGCGTCGTGGTGGCAGTGGAACACCAGCGCGGTGTCTTTGGGCAGCGCCTCGAGCTCGGCGAGCTTGTCTTGGTCGAGCAGCTCCGAGCCTTCGATCGACGCAATCTCTCGTTCATCGGGGGTACGAACGTCAATCAATCGGTGCGGCTCTCCCGACAAGCGCTTCGCCTGCAGTTCGGCCGCGGTGACCGCCGAACCGTGCCCTCCGCCGTTGCCGGTCGCCGAGGATGCCAGTGCCGAGGATGGCAGTGCCGGTTGATTCGGGTTGTCGATTCGTAGTCGCATTCCTTGCGGCGTGGTGTCGGTGGCGATCTCGAGTCCATTCGCGCGCGTCGCCGAGTCCGGATCGAGGAGGATCGACAAACCGCCAACGTCGACGGTCAGCTCGCCGCCGGCTGCCGGTCCGAAACCGAACGAGTGGCCGAACGAGGCGTCGATCGACAGGTGCAGAGGCTCGCCACCGTAACGGCGCTGGGCGTCTTCGAGGAGCGTGCGGGCACCATCGGTGACCGTGATCGAGATCGCCTCCGGCGCCACCCGCTCGAGCCCGAGAGCGCGGTGGAGCTCACCGCTGGCGTACATCTCCTTGATGATGTCGCAGCCGCCTTGAAACTCGCCGTCGATGTAGAGCTGGGGAATCGTCGGCCAGTCGGAGAAGGACTTGATCCCTTCTCGCACCAGCGGATCCTCAAGGACGTCGAAGGTGGTGTAAGAGGGCACCACCTGGTCGAGGATCTTCACCACCTGCGCCGAGAATCCGCACTGCGGCGCTTGGCGGTCTCCCTTCATGAACACGACCACACGGTCGGAACCGACGATCGATGTGATCTGACGTTCGACCTCGTTGACTACGCTGCTCATCGAGAACCCTCCTTCGTCCGTTCGCCGGCGACGCCGGAGTGACGGACGGTTGAGGGGATTCTACAATGCCGCCTCGTCCACTCCCATGCAGCTCCGAGAACCGGTCGTGACCCAACCAACCAAGACCGCTCTCTATTCCGCGAGGCGCGCCGGCGATCTCACCTCCTGGATACCGTCGCCGGCCACCGGTGGTCCCTGGCGCCAGGGCTTCCAGCACGGCGGGCCGCCTGCAGGTCTCCTGGCCCGAGCCGCGGAGCGAGCCATCGCCGGCTCGGGACTCTCTGCTACCCGGCTATCGATCGACCTCCATAGCCCGATACCGCAACGGCCGCTCGAAGTCCTGGCCGAGGTTGCGCGGCAAGGCCGGCGGGTCGCGGTGGTGGCCTCGCGCCTGCTCGCTGACGGGTCCGAAGTCGCACGCGCGACTGCGCTTTTCCTACGCCCTGCCGACCATCCGCCGCTGCCGTCGTTCCTCGGCGCCGGAGCCGATCTGCCCGCCCCGGACCTCGGCCAAGAGGTCGAGTCGATGATCCCTCGACGTTGGGCTCAGCGGCTACCTCCGGGCTTCCACTTCGAGGTCGAGGTCCGGTGGTCGCAACAAGACCAGCGGCCCGCGGCCTGGATCCGGATGCCGATGGCTCTGGTGGAAGGCGAGAACACGACCCCGTTCCAACGCGCCGCGATCCTCGCCGACTTCGGCAACGCGGTGACCGGGCGGTCGCGCCAGCTCCAGGCGGACGACGGCTTCGGCTACATCAACGTCGACATCAACCTCCATCTGGTGCGCCCTCCGGTAGGCGATTGGATCGGTCTATGGACCCAGAGCGCCATGGCCGAGGGCGGAATCAGCCAAAGCCAGGTGGCAATGTACGACGACTGCGGCCGTTGCGGCACGGTGGGCCTGGCGAGCCTGCTGCAACCGCGTTCCCCGGGCGCCGCCCAGCGGTCCGTCGACGGCGAGCGCTAAGGCGCCCCTGACACCTAGACCGGGACGCGCTCAGGGCAAGAGCGGCGCCGTGGCGCTGCCCAGCATCGCCTGGTGACCCGAGTGGTCGATCGCTCGGGCCCAGACCTGGGGCGAACGCCCGAGCAGGCGTGCCTCGTAGACGCCACCGCCTAGACCGTCGACCGCAAGCTCTCGATACTCCTCGCCGGGGCCCTGGCGAGCCCACACTTCGAGAGCTGCGACCTCATAGTCGTCGTCCACCATGACGCGCAAGCGGTACGGATCCGGTTGGGACGGCCCAAGGCGTAGCGAAGGAGGCTCGCGGTCGAGCTCGGCGAGCGACTGCACCAGCTGTTCGCGGATCGCCAACAGCTCGGGGTCGAGCTCCGCTCCGAGGCCCGCGAGGGCGGCGAGACCGAGGTGCGGCCAGCCGTCGGCCACCGCCGATATGACCGCACGCAAGGCCTGGTCGCGTTGCCGGGTCGCGACCGGATCGGTCGGATCGGTCGAACTAGGAGCTCTGAGGATGGTTGGCGTCGACCCTGGCGGGCTTTCGACTCGCGGTTCCGCCCGAGAAGCCATATCGATGTTCGGCGGCAGCGACCCGCGATCGACCGCCGAGGTCGTGCCCTCGTTCGACAGCGTCAAGGACCCGCCACGGGCGACGGCACGACGAAGGCGAGGCGCGATCAGCAGTCCCGCGATCGCCAGAGCCGAGAGCGCCAAAGCAAGCAGCGACGCCGAACGATAGAACGACCGCCGCGACGCCCGGAGCGGATGAAGGCGCAAGATCGGCAAGCGCATCGGTGGCACTGCCGCTCGCACCGGCGCCGCAGCGGCGCGACCCGCAGCCAGCACAGGTGCCTGATCTGTTCGGGGACTCCTCTCCGCAGGAGATTCCTCGGGCACCTCTAGCGCGACCCGAGGAGAGGTTCTCCGTTCTGATCCGCTGTAGGCCGCGCCCGCGACCGCCGCTGCGCTCGCCGCGTCGCTGGTGCTCGGCTCGCGATCCGCGGCTGTCTCCGGTTCGGATTCGAGGCGAGCGAGCACTTCGTTTCCGGCTCGCTCGACGATTGGCGGCACGACCAGAGCCGCCGGGGTGAAGTCCTCCGCGCCCGCTGCGGCGCGAAACACCAGCGCTCGACCGCTGGTCTTTGGCTTCCCGATTCCAGGATTTTCCGACTCGCCACCGCTCACCCACTGGCCATCCGCCGACGGCTGTGCCGAACCCGCGCTGACTCGCAACGTCTCGAGCAACGCTCGCCTGACGATGCTGAACGACGCTGGCCGGCGCGCCGGTTGTTGGTGCAAAGCCGCCTCCAGCACCAAGCGCAGGCCCTCGACGCCGCGCAGCGATTCCCGGACCGAGGCCGGAAACTGAACCCAAGGAGTACTGGTCCCCGCGCCGAGGACCTCGGCGCCGACCAAGGCACAGAACGTCAACGCGAACGAGTACAGGTCAGCGACCCCCAAGGCGCCGCCGCCAGCGGCCTTGGCGACCTGGAGCTCGGGCGCCGAGTACGGTCCCCCGACGTTGTCGAGAAGGTGAGCGCTGGCCAAGCCGACCAGGGTCAAGACGCCATCGCGACCTCGGAGGAGGTTCTCGGGACGGATGTTCAGGTGGCCTTGGCCATGGCGCCGCAAGGCTTCGAGCGGCTCGAGCACCTCGGCGAGCGCCGCTACGAGGGCTTTGGTCTCGATGCGCGGTGGCAGGCCCAGCGGCGCTCCGTCGACCCAGCGGGTGACCAAGAACGCGACGTCGTCGTCACCGATCCCGGAGCGCACGAACCCAGGCAGCGCGGGATGAGACACCGCTCTCAGAGCGGCGGCGTGGTTTCGGAAGCTCTCGGGGCGGCTCCGACGCTGCGCCTCGCCCTCGGCCAGCTGGATCAGCTTGATCGCGACCGGCTCACCACCCTCGCCACCGGCGCCATGGAAAACCACGATCTGGTCGCCCTCGACCACTGGGGAGAGCGGCCCATATCGCAAGAGCTCGGCTAGTACCTCCATCCTCTTCTCGACTCTAGACTTCGAATGTGCTGGCACGCGGACGGTGGGTCACGCCCAGCCCGCTCGGACGGCCGCATCCTCGTGCCCCGCCTCGTCGACAACGC
>JAQBHE010000033.1:0-3636 GCA_032128015.1 Holophagae bacterium | reverse complement strand
GGTACGTGGCGAGCACTCGTAGCCGGCGGCCGGCGCGGTCGGCCTTGAGGTCGACGCGGGCAACCAGGCGCTCGCCGAGCAAGAACGGCAAGACGTAGTAGCCCCAGCGTCTCTGTGGCTTGGGAACGAAGATCTCGAGGCGGTAGTCGAAATCGAACAGCCGCCTGGTGCGTGGCCGAAACCACACCAAGGGGTCGAATGGCGAAAGCAGTGCCGCGGCGCTGACCCGGCGTGGCAGGCAGGCGTCTGGGTGCAGATAGGCGGGCTCGCGCCAGCCTTCGACGCGCGCCAGGCGTAGCTCGCCGCTCTCGACCAGCTCGGCGAGGCGAGGACGGGTTTCGCCGACTTTCATCCGGTAGTAGTCGGCGAGGTCAGCGGCGGTCGCCACCCCATGAGCGCGGGCGGCGGCTGTGAGCAGACGCCGCTGTTGTTCCTCGAGCGACAGACGCAGCTCGAAGTGTGCCCGCGGGACGATCCGCTCGGCGAGGTCGTAGCGGCGGGCGAGATCGCGGCGTCGGTCGAAAACGGCGAGCCGGCCGCTGCCGAAGTGAGCCTCGAGGACCTGACGCCGGACATCTCGTGACCAGCCCCAGGTGCCTGACCGGCGCGGCTCTCCGCCGGCCGGCGGTTCGAGCTGGTCGGCGGCGAGCGGTCCGCGATCGCGGACCGCCGCGAGCGCGTGCTCGACGTAGCCGGGATCGCGGTCGCGGAACCTCTCGAAACCCCAGGGCCGGACGCGGTGGCGGTCGCGGCGATGGCGGAGCAGTGGCCAGGTGTCGACCGGCACGATCGAGGCTTCGTGAGCCCACTGTTCGGTGGCTTCCTGGCGACGATAGACCAGGTCGTCGAGCCGCTCTCGGGGGTAGGCTCCGAGTCGCGAGAACGGCACCTGGTAGTGAGCTGGCACCAGGACATTCACGAAATCGATCTGCAGCAGGCCGAGCCGGTTCAGGACTTGGCGCAGGTGGCGGACGTCGACGCGACCCCGCGGTCGCGGCCGGTCGAATCCCTGGGCCGCGAGCGCGATGCGTCGCGCTTCGCTGAGCGAGATCTCGTCCACGCGCGCTGTCGTGCGCCAGCGGCCGCGGCGCGCTCAGGCCTCGCGCAAGAGGTCGGTAATCCGTTGCCGCGACGCCGAGAATGCTGGTAGCAGACCACCGATCACCCCGGTGACCGTGGCCAGGAACACCCCGGCGAAGATCGCGCTCGGCGTGGTGCGCAGCTGGAAGGTGACCTCGCTGAAGGTCAGGCTGTTCATGGTGCCGGTGGTGACCGCGTTGAGCGGCAGAGAGAGCAAGGCGCCGAATCCGCCCGCGAGTAGCCCCAGCAACACCGCCTCGATGACGAACCCGGCCATGATCGAGCGCCGCGGGAAGCCGAGCGCGCGCAGAGTGCCGATCTCGCGGCCGCGTGACGCCACCTGGGCGTACATGGTGTTGGCGGCCGAGAAGCACGCCCCGAACGCCATCATCACTGCCAAGGCGTTGCCGAGGAGCACGAACTGCGCCGAGCTCGCGACTGCCTGGCGCTCGTAGTACTCGGGCTCGGGCATGGCCTCTACGCGCAGCCTCGGGTCGGCGCCCAGAGTCGCGATCAGGTCCTTGGCGGCCGATGGCGAAGCCGCCTTGAGGCGGGTCGATGAGACGTAGTTGGTGCGCCGGAAGGTCTCGCCGAAGTCGTTGACGTTGCCCCAGATCTCCGAATCGGAAGCGCCGCCGCTGTCGAAGACTCCGACCACCCGAAACGGCAAGCGTCCGAGCTGGATCGTGCTGCCGAGTGCGAGGTTCGCATAGCGCCGGGCGAGCGGCTTGCCAACGATCACCTCGTTTTTTCCGGCCTCGAACCGCCGTCCCTCGACGATCTCGAGTTGCGGCCGGAAGACGAACGCCGCGCCTTCGACCCCGCGCAGCATGATGTTGGCCTCGGTGCCGTCGGCGCGTTTCAAGATCTGGAGGTGGATGGTCTCGCCGGAGGCGAGCGCGTCGCCGTCGCCGCGGACGATCCCAGGGAGCGACTCGAGGATGCGGAAGGTGTCGGCCGAGTATCCGCTCTCCATCTCGCTGCGCGCGCCGTCGCGCAGCACCACGACGGTCGATGGATCGCCACTCGAGTTGAACGCCGCGGCGAGGCCGCCCGCGAGCGCCAAGACGCCGATGTAGACCAGCACCACGAAGGCGATCGAGCCGAGGGTCATGATCGTCGTGCTCTTGCGCACGAATAGGTTGCGGAGGTTGTACTTGACCGGGACCATGGCGCCCTCCCTGGCTAGACCCGCCGCAGGCCGTCGGCGATCCGCAACCGCGCCGCGGCAAACGCCGGGAACACCCCGGACAACAGACCGATCGACACCCCAATGCCGATCGCGATTGCGAGGTTGCGGGGGGTGACTTCGATGCCGCCGAACAAAAAGCCCATGTCCTCGATCGCCGGCGCCACGGCGTTCAAGAGCCCGAGCGCCAGCAGTGCGCCGAGCGCCGATCCCAGGACTCCGATCACGAGGGCCTCGCCGACCACCACCCCGATCACCTGACCCTTGCCGAAGCCGAGGGTGCGCAGCACCGCCACCTCGGTGGTGCGCTCGCGGGCCGCCATCGCCATGGTGTTGGCGGTAATCAAGAAGATCGAGATCACGATCGCGAGGCCGATGGCGCCGAACAGGAAGCGGACGTTGCCCATCATCTCCATGAACGACAGCGCGAACGCTTCGGCGGTCTCGGCGCGCACCCGAGCCTGCGAGTTCTCGAACATGGCTTCTATTTCCTTTGCCACTCCGGCTGCCGATGCCGGATCGTCGACCCGCAGCCAGTAGGTGGCGACCGTGCCCGGGTTGCCGGTCGCCTCTTCGACGTAGCGCCGGTGAAAGTACAGCTGGCGCTCGGCCGAGGGGTTGTCGGGCGCCTCGAAGATTCCGCGGAGCGTGATCTCGGCGTCAATTGGGTAGATGTCGCCCTTGATGGTGATCCGGTCACCGATCTTCCAGCCGTACTTCTCGACCAGACGCTTGCCAGCGATGAAGCCCGAGCGGTCGCTTGAGAACGCCTGGTACTGGTCGTCGGGAATCTGGTACTCCGGGAACACCTTGAGCAAGGTATCGGCGTCAGTGGCAAAGCGCGGGAAGAAGTTCTCGGGACGGTTGTCCTTGTAGACCCCCTGGAACCAGTTGAGCGGGGTCACTGCCACCACGTGAGGGACGCCCACGATCCGCTGGCCATAGGCCTCGGGCAGCGGGAAGGTGAGCGAAATGGCGTTGCGCACCACCATCTGGTTGCCGGCGTCGGACTGGGTCGCGGTATCCATCGCGTTGAGCACCGCGCCCAGGAGCGACAGGATCAAGAGCGCCAGCGCGACACTGGCCATGGTCAGGAACGAACGCCGCTTGTTGCGCAGCAGGTTGCGCCAGATCAGCTTGGTCATCGCGCCACCTCCGTGGCTGTCGGCGTGCTCTCGTCGACCAACAGACCCTTCTCGATCCGCAGCACGCGATGGGCGCGCTCGGCGGCCCGCGGGTCGTGGGTGACCATGACGATGGTCTTCTCGAACTCTTCGTTGAGCTGGGCGAGCAGGTCGAGGACCTCGCGGGCGCTCTCGGCGTCGAGGTCGCCGGTCGGCTCGTCGGCGAGCAGCAGGGTCGGGTCG
>JAQBHE010000032.1:0-5729 GCA_032128015.1 Holophagae bacterium | reverse complement strand
GGAGTCTCTGGCTTCGCTTCGATCTCCTTCGTTACCTACGCCCTCGGCTTCTGGACTCCTCCCTACATCATCCGCGCTCACCACGCGACCGCATCCGAAGCTGGCCTGGTGCTCGGGATCTCGTCGGCGGTCGCCGGGTTCATCGGCGTCACTCTCGGCGGCGTGCTCTCGGACGTTTTTCGGCGTCGTTCGCCGCACGGCCGGTTCTTCGTCGGCTACATCGCGATCGCCATCGCGGTGCCCACCGCGCTCGGCTTCCTCCACGCCGGCAGCCTGTGGCTGGCCTACGTCTTGAGCTTCCTGTTCAACGTCGGCTCGTCGATGTGGATCGGCTCGGCGGCGACCACCCCGAACGACCTGGTGCTGCCGCGGATGCGCGGCACGGCGTCGGCGTTCTACCTGCTGATGGTCACCTTCATCGGCCTGGCGCTCGGCCCGTTCACCGTCGGCCGGCTGAGCGACGCGTTCTCGCGGGTCGACGATCCGTCCGCCGGTCTGCGTGGAGCGATGGGGGCGAGTCTGCTGATGTTCGTGCTCTCGGTGCTGCTGCTGTGGCTCGGCAGTCGCTCGGTGGGGGCGGACGAGGCGACCCGGGTCGAACGAGCGCGGGCTGCAGGGGAAGTGGTGTAGTCCGGTCGATCCATGAGCTGGAAGCCCGAGATCGAAGAGCTGCGCCGGCGCGAAGAGCTGGCGCGTGAGCTGGGCGGCGCCGAGAAGGTCGCGCGTCAGCACCACTTCGGCAAGCTGACCATCCGCGAGCGCATCGACGCGCTCATCGACCGCGGCAGCTTCCGCGAGATCGGCGCCCTCGCCGGGGTCGGCGAGTACGATGCCGAGGGTCGGCTGGCGGCGTTCACTCCGTCGAACTTCGTTCTCGGCAGCGCCGAGATCGATCACCGGCCGGTGATCGTGTCGGGCGACGACTTCACGGTTCGTGGTGGCTCGGCCGATGCCTCGATTCGGCGCAAGCGCGAGCACTCCGAAGGCTTGGCGCTCGAGCTGCGCCTGCCGCATGTGCGGCTGATCGATGGCATGGGCGGCGGCGGGTCGGTCAAGACCATCGAGACCGCGGGCCGCACCTACATCCCCGAGCTCCGCAGCTGGGATCTGGTGGTGCGCCATCTCGCGGTCGCGCCGTCGGTGGCGCTGGCCCTCGGCTCGGTGGCCGGGATTGGCGCCGCGCGAGTGGCGACCAGCCATTACTCGGCGATCGTCCGCGGCAGCGCGCAGATGATGATCGCCGGCCCGGCGCTGGTCGAATGGGCGGGCGGCGGCAAGGTCTCGAAGGAGGAGCTGGGTCACAGCCGGATCCATACCGGCAACGGCGCGATCGACGACGAGGTGGCGAGCGAGGCCGAGGCGTTCGATCGCGCCCGGCGCTTCTTGTCGTACCTGCCGACCCACGTCGACCTGCTGCCCGAGCGCCGGTCATCGGGCGACAATCCCGAGCGCCGCGACCAGAAGCTGTTGTCGATCGTTCCCCGCGAGCCGCGGCGTACCTACCGCACCCGCGAAGTCATCGAGTCGGTGGTCGACCAGGGATTGTTCTTCGAGATCGGCCGGCGCTGGGGACGCTCGATCGTCGGCGGCCTCGCGCGCCTCGACGGCTGGCCGGTGGCGCTGTTCGCCGAGGACGTCAACATCTACGGTGGCGGCTGGACCGCCGACTCCTGCCGCAAGCTGACCCGGCTGATCGACCTGGCGTCGACCTTCCATCTGCCGCTGGTCCACCTCGAAGACTGCCCGGGGTTCTGGATCGGCAAGCAGGCGGAAGAAGATGCGACGATTCGTTTCGGCTCACAGACCCTGGCCGCGCTCGGGCAGGCGACGGTGCCGTTCTGCAGCGTCATCCTGCGCAAGGCTTTCGGGGTCGCGGGCGCGGCCAACCACCAGCCCGGGCACCACCACTACCGCTTCGCCTGGCCGTCGGCGGACTGGGGGTCGTTGCCGGTCGAAGGCGGGATCGAGGTCGCCTACAAGGCGGAGCTCGCGGCGAGCCCCGATTACGACTCGCACCTCGCGATGTTGCGCGAGCGCCTCGACCGACTGCGCTCGCCGTTCCGGTCGGCCGAGTTTTTCGAGATCGAAGAGATCATCGATCCGCGCGACACTCGGCCGGTGCTCTGCCGGTGGGCCAATCTGGTGGCGGGAGCCCGCCGCGCGGGATCGCAGGCGTTCGCCTACCGGCCGTGAAGTGACAGGCACCGAAACAAGTGTCGCCTCAGGCGACACTTGTTTCGGTGCCTGTCACTTTTTTTGTGGCTTCCGGCAGCTCGCTCAGACCCGTATCGACTCTTGGAGCCGGGAGCGCATCTCGAGCTCCGCGGCGAGCGGCAGTGCGCCGGCTCCCCGGAGAGCGACGAAGATGTCTTCCATCGCGCCGCCGCTCTGAAGCGACTGCTCCGCTTGCGAGAGGTCGATCTCGAACCGCGACTCGCGGAGGATCTCCAGCGCCGGCGCGACCAGGTCGATCGGACGGGGCGCGTCGCTGGTCCGGTCAGCGACTTCGAGCGACACGATCGCCGGTGTCGAGCCACGCTCCGAGAACCAGCAGACTCTCTCCTCGACCACGTCGAAGAAGAGGTGGTAGTGCCCGGCGGCGGGCAGCACAAGCTCAACGAAGAGAGTCGTCTCGTCCCCCGGCGCGAACCCCGGCGGAATCGTAGCGCCCCGGAGCTCCCGAAGGATGCGGCCGTCACTGTCGAGCAGACGCAAGCCGAGCCGATGCGTAGCTTGTCCGTCCAGATCCCAGGGCAGCACTCCCTCGTGGCGCACCCGCGCAGGGAGCAGCACCACCTCGCCCGCCGCGCCGGTCAGGCGATCCGAAGCCGGGCGTACCCGGGCGCGGTGGCGCTCCGCTTCGTAGCCGCCGGAGCGGACGATCTCGGCGCCCTTGAGGTCACAGCTCAGGGCCCGGAAGGCGAGTCCGCCACCGACCAGGCGGGCGAGCTCCAGGCTGCCGGGGAGGAACCGCTTCGAGGCGCCCGGGGTGTGCGTCACCACCCACTCGATCGGCACACCGATCTCCGCCGCGATCGCCCGCGCCTCGGCGATCTCATCGTCCGAGTCGTTCCACTCGAACAGGATGTACTGCCACCAGATCTCAAACTGGTCGCGCACGCCCTGCCGCTCGGTTTCGGCGACCATCTCGCGCATCGCGCCGAGGGCGCGGTCGAGCTTGCCGCCTCGCCGGTACTTCGCGTAGCTCTCCGGCCGCGCCCCATCGATCGCGAATAGCAGCCGGTCGACCAAACGCTCCGAGACGACTTCGCGGCTCCGCGCCGGAGTGAGCGCGATGCCGTTGCTCGAGATGTGGATCTGCATCGCGGGCCGGTTCTGGCGGATCCAGCGGAGCATCGGCAGCGCTTCGGGGTGCACGAACGCCTCGCCGTAGTTGTAGAAGAGCACCTTCTCGAGCGATGGGAGCGCCTCGAAGATCGCCACCATCTCGTCGAGCGTCAACGAACCCGTGCGGTTGTGCGCGAAGCGGGGGTCGTTGTCGAACTCCGTGACCGGGCAAGCCGGGCATTTCAGGTTGCAGTGCGAGGTCGGCTCGAGCTGGAGCATCGTCGGCAGACGCCCCTCGACAGTGTCGAGCGGCGTCGCGCGGGTCACCCGCAGCGGGCACTCTTCCCCCATCACCGGGCACCAGCGATCGGGCTTCGAATGGAGCTGCCAGTCGCGGATCTCTCGGTACATCGGTCCGGCCAGGATCTCGGCGAGCGGCTGCTGGCGGACGTTGCCGTAGACGCGCAGGCCTACCGAATCGGCGCAGGAGCAGACGACGTCGCCGTTCGCCAGGACGCAGACCTCCTCGAAAACAGCCTTGCAGAGGAGCGGCGCGCTATCGTCCCCCGGCTCGCGCGGCGCCGGCGCCGGCAGCTTCCCCGGAGCGCGCACGCGGAGGCGGTGGTCCGCGATCGCCTGCTCGACACGAAATACCCAACGCGCGACGCCCGAGTTGCCCTTCGCCATTGCTCTGGCTCCCGATGCCGGCCTTCAGCAAAGCCGATGTCATGAAGACCCCAAACTTGAAACGGCGCCTGGAGTCTACGCCAGGTCGGCGGCCGAGGGACAAGGGGGACTGTCGACTCGAGGTGGGCGGGGCGCGGTGGTCGGGCAGGCCACAATACCGAGCCGGATCTCTCGACGCCGGGCGACCCGAGTGGGCGTCCCGGTCCGATGGGATCGCTTGCCCTACTGCTTGCTCGCTGCCTGCGCTCGTTTCGCCAGCTCCTCGCGCTCGAGCAATCTGGCGCCGCGGAGGATGTTTCCCATCGCGTAATTCCCTTCGTGGCAGGCGTATTCGAAGACCGTCTCGGAACTTCGCTTCCACACGTACTCGCCACTCCAGGGAGCCGTCCAGGCGGTCGGGTCGGTGACCGTGAAGCTGTAGACCAAGTCACCGTTCCCGCGGGGTGTAAATCGCTCCACCAGTTGCAAATTGGCGTCGCCGCCATAGAGCCCGGTTTGTTCGCGGAAGTTCTTGCTCAGAACGACCAGAGTGTCGCCCTCCCAGCGCCCGACCGAATCGCCGAGCCACTTTCGGTTGCCGTCGGGATCGTGCTCGGAGTCGAGCCGGATGATTCTGGCGTCGTGCACCATCTCGAGCAGAATCATCACGTGGTCCTCGGTCTGGAGGATTCTCTTGAAGTTGTTGTAGACGCCGGGAAGCATCGGCGGGCCGGCGCTGAACCCCAGCAGGCAGCGCTCGGCCAGCGCCAGCTCTTCCGGTCCGTCGAAGGGCCCCGGTCCGTCTCGATCGAGCCAGGAGGCGGTGCCGTCGTTGACGTAGGAGAAGGGTGTGAAGTTGCCGGCCCTCCGCTCCTGACCCTTCGCGGTCATCTCCGGCTGGCGTCCGTTCGGAGGGTCATAGATGATCGACGTGCGGAATCGGCCATCGATCTCGAACATGTCGCTGCCGACGTCTAGCCAGAAGTTGTTGTAGCCGCCGGTTCCGCCCCCGCCGCCGGTTTTGACAGCGGAGCCTCCCAGGGTCGGCGCCTCACGGTCGACCGCACTTGGCTGACTCGACGTCTCGCGGCTCGTTGCCGCTGCCTTGGTGATCGCCTCGGCTTCTTCCTTGGTCATGAACTGGCTGTCGCCGAAGCGCTCGGGACGATTGAGGGGAGTCAACGTTCCGCTGTCGTAGAAGCCAGAGAGGTCCGGCCTTCCTGAGGCGGTGCGTTCGAGCTTGAAGGAGTCCTGCGCCAGGACAGGTGCGGTTGCGACGAGCGTCGCCACCGCGATCGCGGGAATGATGCGTTTCATCGGTAGGTCTCCCAAGAGGTTCTTGCGGCGGGCAGGCCGCAAAGTGACGCAGGGTGACGGAAGTCGGATCCAGAATGATCGCCACGCGAACGGAATCGGTGCTATGGGGGATACTAACGGGCTTCTGGCCCGGCCGGGCTTCAGCGCCCCGACGGTCGTGGATGATCCCGTCCTATGCCCGGACTCGCTCTCCATGGACCCAATGGGTCAATCGTCGAGGAGTCATGGGTGCGTATCAACTTAGGGTCCCAATCTGGGATGGGTGAACCCCCTCGCGTTCAGGCGAAGCCTTCAGGAGGCAGCGGTACGCTGTAAGTGTGAGTGAGTATCGTCGTGCATCGCACGCGGTGTATCGGCTTCGTTACCACTTTGTGTTCATCACGAAGTACCGCAAGCCGGTACTGCGTGGCGACATTGCGAGGGAGGTTCGTAGGCTGGTCCGTGAGGTATGCCGAACC
>JAQBHE010000031.1:0-5615 GCA_032128015.1 Holophagae bacterium | reverse complement strand
CGGCGACCCGGTGCGCGGCCGGCTTGTCGATCCGATCCGCGACCCATCCGGCAACGTCGTGGTCGAGGCCGGCGCCGAAGTGCTGGGCTCGATCGTCGAAGCTAGACCGTTGCGCCGAGTTGGCGGACAGGCGGCTCTCGGATTCGAGTTCGACCGCCTCGTGGTCGCGGAAGGGCAGACCGCTGGGATCCGCGCTTCCTTCCTGGAGCTCGGTCGCAATCAGAAGAAAGACAAGGGCAAGATCGCCGGCGCCGTGATCGCCGGGGCGATCCTGGGACGGATACTCGGCGACGGCGGAACCGGACTGGTGGGAGCCGCGGTCGGCGCTGCCGCGGGCACGGCAACCGTGTTGCACTCCCAGGGACACGAGGTCGAGGTCCCCAACGGCACGATCGTCCGGCTACGACTCGACGAAGTGGTCTCGGTCGAGACTCGCTACCACACCACCCGCCGCTGACCGCGGATCGCTGACCGCGGATCGCGGCTGCACACCGCTGTTCCTCGGACACTATTCCTTGGACACCTCGGACACGCTCGACCCCCTGGGCGACGCATCGTCCGGGACCGGGGCCGCTTCGGCTCGCGGACCGAGCCCGCTCAACGACCGCATCACGTGAGCCCACCGCCGCCGCGGCCACGACCACGACGACGGCGTCGCGCGAGCGACCACCCCAGGATGCGCCCAGACGCGTCGGCTGACGGCCCGCCAACCGGAGCGTGACCGCCGCCGGGCCAAGAGGCGCGCGGCCACCAGGTGAGCGAGCGGAGTCTGCAAGGCGCCTCGTCGCAGAGCCCGAGCCGCCAGCCAGCGCTCCGGCGCTCGCAACTCGGACCAAAGACGTTCGCCGATCAACCGGCACCGCGATTCCCCCCAGAGCTCGCCAGCATAGAGCGCCGCGAGCACCACCGGCAGCTGGAGATCCCAACGACCAACGCAGGCAACGACCTGGTCTTCGAAGTCGCCCGCGGCGTGGACCGCGATCCGTTCGAGATCCCAGATTGCGAGGAACGGGCGGGGCGGCGGGTCGAGCCACAAGTGCACCGCCGCGACCACGAACGCGAGCGCGAGCGGCAGCCGCCTGCCTCCGGGCGGCAGGCCGTCGCCCGGCTCGGAGCGCGAGACCATCTCGACTTCGAACCCTCGCGGCGCCATGCCCCAGAGCCGAAAGTGGAGCTCGAGCAGCGCCCCGCTCGGGCTGCGAGCCTGCCAGCAGTAGCCCTCCTCCTCGACGAATCGGTCGACCAGGGCGCCCGGCGCGAGGCTGCGAAATCCCGCGGCTTCTAGCGCGCCGCGACCGGCACGATAGCGGTCGGCTGGCACCAAGAGATCGAGGTCGGAGGTCGGCCGCTCTTCGGGCTCGTCGTACACCCGCGAACCGAGGTCCGGTCCCTTGAGCAGCACCCACGGCACACCGGCACCGGCCAAGACCCCTGCGGTCTCGTCGAGAGCAGAGCGCAGCAACAACGTGTTCGCGGCGGCCAGCACCAGCACCCGTCCCCAGTTGGCGGTCGCCGCCTCGGCGATCTCCAGACGGCGCGCCCGGATTGCGATCGCCGGCTGTAGCCGTTCCACCGCGAGAGCTTTGGGCGCTTCCGCGAGCTGCCGCAGGGACTCCCGGTCACCCAGAATCGCTTTCACCAGCAAGCGATGGCGCTCGGGCAATCTCGGAGTAGGAGTCGTCGGCGCCACCCTCGTCGGCGCCACTCTCACCGAGCGCCACAAGCGCGGCCGCCCGAGCAACCGCGCACCCCGTTGATCGCCGCGGCGGAGGTCACAGGGTCAACCAGAGCCGGCGAGCCGCTCACTCTGCGACTCCAGAACCGACTGACGTTCCCCTTCGAGCTGCGTCCGTTCGCGCCGCAGACGTTCGCTCTCCGATCGCCGGCCGCTCGCACCGAGGAGCCGATCGAGCGACTTGACCGCCAGCTCGAAGTAGTGGAGCGAAGTGTCGGCGGCCCCAATCTCACGGGCATGGCGAGCCGCAGACGCCGCGTGTCGCCAGGCGTTCTCCCAATCTGCCGCCGCCACAAAGTGATAGGCCAGTTGTTCCGAGCACTCGGTCCCCTGCTCGGCGCTCAGCGCTGCCAGCGCCAGACCCACTTCGGCGTGCATCACCTGGCGACGCAGCGGATTCACGCTCTCGTAGACCACCCGGCGAATCAGCTCGTGCGAGAACTCGAAGCCGCCGCGGCGAGCGCCCCGCGACCACATCACGATGTCGCGCTCGGGCGACGCGGTGATCCAGGCGCCTATCGATCGCCGAGCCAACCAGCGCTCGAGCATCAGCTCGAGCGCGACGTCGATCACCGCCTCGTGCTCGTCGCCGGCGCGCTGGAGCAAACCGGCATCGAAGGTCGGACCGATCACCGCCGCCATCGCCGCCAGCCGTCGGGTCGAATTGGGCAGCTGCGCGAGACGCCGCCCGATCACTTCCTCGAGGCCGGCGTCCGGCGGCGCGGCGGCAGCGAGCGGCTTGTCGATTCGCCAACCACCATCGCCGACCCGAACCAGCGCGCCGTCGCTCCACAAGAAATTGATCCACTCCGCGACCAACAGCGGCAGGCCTTCCGAGCGGCGCACCAGGAAATCGGCGAGCTCGACCGCGTCGCGGTCCTCGTTGACCACCGTTTGCGCGATCTCCTCGACGGCCTCGGGCGCCAGCCGCTCGAGGCACACCGCATCGAGCGGCTCGGCGGCGCCCTCCGGGGTGAGCATCCAGGCCAGGTCGTGCTCGTGGTCGCCCCCCCCAGTCACCGCGGTGGCCAAGATCCACATCGGCACGTCGCGCAGCTCGCGGCGGACGAAACGCAGGAGCGAGCTGGTCTCCGGTCGCGCGTGGTGGAGATCGTCCAGGAACAAGATCACCGGCTCGCCGATCTCGCCGTCGTCGCGGGTCGCGAGCAGCTGGAGGAACCGCGCGATCGCCATCCCTTGCCGCGACGGTGTTACCGATTCGGACGAGGCGAAGGCCGGGATATCGGGGCGAATCGTCGACAGCTCGGCATCGAGCCGACCGAGTGCGACCAAAACGTCCTCGGGCGCCCGCTGAAGCGCCGACTCGACTGCCGGCGAGCCGTCGCTGACCGCGTTGCGAACCAGCTGGGGAAACGGCTGCAGCGGCATCGGCGCCTCGGCGACGCAGTTCCCCCGGAGCACGGTCGCACCGCGACGTGCACTGACCGCACCGAGCAGCGACTTGACCAGCCGCGACTTGCCGATCCCGGGCTCGCCGGTGACCAGGGTGAGCAGCGAACGGCCTTCCATCACCCAGCGCCAATCGTCCTGAAGCCGCTCGTAGACTTCGCCGCGGCCGACCATCGGGATCAGCGGACCGATGGCCTCGCGCTCGCCGCTCCTGGCCGGAGGTGCGATCTCCTCGACCAGCGTCGCCTGATAGAGGTCGGTCGTCTCTTTGAGCGGCTCGACCCCGAGCTCGGCCTGAAGGCGCTGGCGCAACTGTTCGTAGGTGGCAATCGCACGGCTGCGACGTCCGGCCAGGGCGTAGAGCCGGATCAGCTGCCGGTTCGCGTGCTCGGAAAGAGGCTCGATGGCAACCAGCCGGTGCGCGAACTGGAGACCGATTCGGAACTCGCCCCGCGACAGGTAGCTCTCGATCAACAGGCGAAGCGCGTGCACCACTTGCTCGCGCAGCGCCTCTTGCTCGGCCAGCAGCCAGAACTCGAAGTCTGGACTCTCCCCCACCGGGAAGTCAGCGAGAAAATCGCCGCGATAGAGACCGGTCGCCTCGGCCAAAGCCTGGACATTGACGTTGCCCTCGCCCGCCCCCTGGCGGTAGGCGCGCCGAAACTCCTCGACGTCGACCCAGCAATCGAGGTCCGGGCTCAACTGCAGGCCGCCGTCGACGCTGACCACAGTTTCGGTATCGGCGTCGGGACCGATGGTCGCGCGGATGTTGTACAGCACCTGGCGCAGATTGCGCCGCGCACTCTGGTCATCCCGGTCCGGCCACAGCAGACCGGCAAGGTGATCCCGGCTGAACGGTCGCTCGCGCTGGCACGCCAGGTATGCCAGCACCGCCCGTGCGCGATACGACTCGAAGCCGGTGACCCTCCGCCCCTCGTTCCAAACCTCGAAGCCGCCGAGGCAGCGCACCTTGAGGCGGTTCACTCGCGACTGACCCATGTCGGAATTCGTCGTCGGATCCCCGAGAGCGCCGACCGGCCCTCGAGACGGTTCGCGAACCGGCAGCAGGCGCGCTCTAGATCGACGGTCTGCAATATCGACTCTCTTCGTCCTCGGAAGTCCGCCTGGGCCGAGGAACCCCCAAGTTCCGAGCCGGCGGTTGTTGGGAACCACAGACTCCGTCTATCCTATTCGCGGCCCACCAACAGCGTCTATCCACCAGGCGTTTCCGAGAAACCTCAGACTGGCCAGAAACCCGCGGAACCGCGGCCCGCCACTCCCAAGCTCGAGGAACCAAGAGTCATGAATCGACGCGTCGATCTCGATCTCCCGACCGCGGTCGTCGCCAACCTGCTGGTTGGCGCTCTTCTGGTAGCGGCCGCCGTGACTTTCGACAGCGCGAACGCGCTCTATCAAGCGCTGTCGCAAGAAGACGGGCCGGTCGAGTGGGCGACTGTCTGGGCCTTTCTTGGCGCCGCGGCCTTCAGCTTGCTCGCCGCCCGTCGTCAGCGCCGCAGCACCGGCGAGGTGCCCTGGTTCCTGGTCGGCGTCGCTCTGTTCTGCTTCGTCATAGCGATGGAGGAGATCTCATGGGGCCAGCGCCTGCTCGGCTATCGGCCACCCGCATACTTCCTCGAGCACAACTTCCAGCAGGAACTGAACCTGCACAACCTCACGAGCAGCGGCCTCCGGAAGCAAGGGCTCAAGGCGATCATCCTCGGCTACGGCGTCCTGTTGCCGGCGTTGGCTTGGATCCCGGTGGTCGGACGCTGGCTCTCGACACTGGCGGTGGTGGCGCCGCCGATCGGGCTGGCTCCGGCCTTCGTCGCCACCTTCGCCACCTACCAGATCTACCCGTGGACCCTGGTCGGCGAGTGGGTCGAGCTGATGCTCGGCCTGGCGATGTTGTTCGGCGCACTCGCAGCGTGGCGAGCCGCGGACGAACGCTCGACCGCAGCGCCGAGCGCGCTCCGGCGTTTGGGGCCAACCCTCGCCGCCTTCGTCGGCGTGGTCGGCCTTGGAGCGCTGGTCGCCGCCTGGTCGAATCGGGCACGGCCGGGGAGCGCAGACCTGATCGCCGCCGCGAAGGTGGAGATCGAAGCCCTCCGTCACGACTTCACGAGCGGCGAAGTGAAGATCGGGTGTGGGATCCACAAGCGGGTGTACACCTTCCGCGAAGAGTACAAACAGGAATACCTCGACCAAGGCTTCTTCGCCCAACTCGCGAAGCGGGGCTTGCCCGCGGAGCGCGCGATGTTCTTCCTCGATCCTTGGGATTCTCCCTACTGGGTGCGATCCCGGTGCAGCGAATCGCGGGGCCGGCGGCTGATGATCTACTCGTTCGGACCCGACCGTGCCCGAGAATCCGACACCCACACGATCCGCGGCGACGACGTCGGGTTCGTGGTCAACCGTTAGCGGGTTCGTGGTTTCACCACTCCCCAGCTGTCCACGCGGTGTCGCGAAGTCA
>JAQBHE010000030.1:0-10542 GCA_032128015.1 Holophagae bacterium | reverse complement strand
CGAGGGCTTCTTTCTCCAGCAGTCGAGCGCCCTTGAGCACTCCCTCCATCGCGTAGTTGCCCTCGTGGCAGGCGTACTCGTAGGTCCGCTCGTCGCTCGCTCGCCAGATGTACTCGCCGGTCCAGGGCGCCGTCCACACGGTGTCGTCCTCGACTGTGAAGCGGTAGATCACGTTCCCTTCGGGGGTCGGCGCGAAGCGCTCGACGACGTGCATCTTGTCCGAGCCGCCACGCATCTGCGACTCGGGGTGGACGTTCGTGGTGTCGACCACCAGGGTGTCGCCCTCCCACCAGCCGATCGAGTCGCCCAGCCAGTTCTTCATCGAACCTGGCAGGTGCTCGACGGTCCGCCCTTCCTTCTTCATCCGCACGATGCGCGCATCGTGGACCATCTCGAGCAGGATCATCACGTAGTCGTCGGTCTGCACGATGCGCTTGAAGTTGTTGTAGAGGCTGGGCAGCGTGGGCGCGGTGCCGGTGAAGCCGAGCAGGCAGCGCTCGCTGATGGCGAGCGACTCGGGCCCGTCGTAGGGACCGGGACCGTCCTGCTCGACCCACCACGCGGAACCGTCGTTCGGTCGCAGGAAGCTCGCGAAGCGGGCCATCATCTCGCGCATCGCTTCCGGCTTCATCGGCGGCATGCGCCCGTTGGGGGGATCGATGATGATCGAGGTCGGGATCTGGCCGTCGACGGCGAAGGTCTCGCTGCCGCGGTCGATCCAGAACAAGTTGTAGCCACCGACGTTGCCAGCGCCGAATTCGTTGCCGCCGGTCGCGGTCTCCTCGAGGCCGACCACCTTGGCGCCGCCGGCGGCCGGCGCGTCACGATCGGCGTCCGACTTCGCGTTGCCCTTGACCTGTAGCTCCCGCTCCTCCTGGGCCAGGGCCTCGGCCTCCTCGCGGGTGAGGAAATCCTTGTTGCCGAGGCTCACCGGGCGCTCGAGGGGGGTGAGCGTGGCCGCGTCGTAGGTGCCGGAGAGATCGGGGCGTCCGCTCGCGGTGCGCTTGATTCCGCCTTTCTCCGAGGACAGGACGGGCGCGCTCGCGACGACGAGCGCGGCGACGGTGAGCAGGATCGCTGTTCGCTTCATCATTGGTCATTCTCCCGTGGATTGCGGTACGAGTGTAGTGCGCGATGTCGGCCCTCGCAAATGCCGGGTCGGCCGCTGCAGCAAGCATCGCGAGTGCTGCGGGCGGGAGGGACGTCCTCGAAGAAGAAGTCGAGTTCATCGCTGGCGTTTGCCGCCGGGTGCGGCGAAGTGGCTGGCAAGTCCGGCGCCGCTGCTCGCCCGGCGCCCGCGGAAGACGCGCGGCGGCTGGCTGAGTGCGGGAAGAAGGTGGCAGGTGAGCGAGAGGGTGTCGGCGCCGTTGACGAACGCCAGCGGGGCGATTGCGTCGGCCAGCGCGAAGCCGTGAAACTCCTCGGGATCGAGTGCGCGGTGGGTGTTGCTGCCGACGATGCCGCTCACCATCGCAAGCAGCGACGAACACGGAGCCTGGGCATGGCTTGCAGAGGCGTCGTTCCGATCGTCACGCCACGCCCAGGGCTTCCGCCCCGTTCACCACGTCAACTCACGAGAAGGAATCGGGGTCGAGATCGAAGTTCTCCACCGCGTACTCGTGCCCGGGGCCCTCGCGCAGAAAGTCGAGGAAGATCTCGTGTACCAGGTGGATCAGCTTGCGGCCGTCGTACGCGTAGTCGCGGTCTTTGACCTCCAGGGTGAGCGACACGGTGCCGCCCGCCGGTTGCTCCTGACCGGGGCCCGGTCGCGGTCGATCCGACGATGCGCTGGGAAGAAGGGAATCATGTGATCGACGCGGGGAAGGCCCAGCGCGGTGAGCCGGATCTCTTCGTCGTCGCAGACGATCCAGCCCTTCTCGAGAATCGGCTCGAGGGGCTCGCGGAACCTCTCGAGGACGTCGACACCGAACTTGTTCAGAAAGTGGTCGCGCCGTAGCTTTCCAAGCTTGAGTTGCAGCACGAGCTCGCGGACCAGCCGCTCTTCGGCATCGAGACTGTGGGCCCGAAAGAACGGCAGCTGACCGCTCTCCGCGAGCTCGGAGTGCCGGCGGAGGCTGGGCGCGTTCTGGTGATGGACGCCCTGGACGTAGCCGAACGCCGAGGCGCCGATCCCTAGAAGATCGGCTCCGAAGTACTGCTCACGCTGGTAAACGAAGTCGTGCCTGGACCGGTCCTTGACCATCGCGTAGGCGCTGATGGGCTGATAGCCGGCGGTTGCCAGAGCCTCGAATGCCAGCGTGAGCCGTTGGGCCCTCTCCTCCCAATCGGCGAGGTCGGCGGCGTCTTCGTCGCCGTTCTGGATGTCGCGATACAGAGGCGTGTTGAGGGGAATCTCCATCTGGTAAACCGTGACGCTGTCTGGCTCGAGCTCGATGGTGTGTTTCAGGCTGCGCTGCAGCGACTCCCGCGTCTCTCCCACGAGGCCTACCGTCAGATCGAGGTTCACCACGGGGAAATCGGCCGCACGAACCGCGGTGTACGCGGCCTCTACGTCCTGGATCAGGTGGACCCTTCCGTTGCGGGTTAAGACCTCGTCGTCGAGCTGCTGCACGCCGAGACTCAACGGGGTGACCCCGGCCTCTCGCAACAGCTTCATCTTGGGCGGGGTGACACTCTTAGGGGCGCACTCGAACGTCACCTCACGGGCTCTATCCCACGGCCGGACTCGCTGCAGACCCTCGAACAGCCGGTTGAGAGCCGATCGCGACAACAGCGAGGGCGTGCCACCCCCGACATAGACGAAAGCGAGCGGCCGGCCGACGATCGCGGCACGGTCTGCGTACCGCCGAGCTCCGCGATCAGGGCATCGACGTAGCGCCCGAGATCGCCTCGGTCGTCCCCCTCGTAGGAGAGGTAGTAGCAGTATCGGCAGCGATCGACGCAGAACGGGATGTGGACGTAGAGGCCGAGCGGCGCCGCGTTTTTCAATACGGCCGCCCGATCGAGGATGGCGCCGTACTCGTCGACCGCGATGGCCGTCCATCGTGGGAACGGAGCATAAGTGGCGACGAAGTAGTTCCCGTACGGAGCGTCGCTGGCGTCACGGTCATCGGTGGCGCCGAACGCACCGGTGTGGGGTGTGCCCCCTTTGCCCCGACGGCAGCTACGTGACCGAAGTCTCCTCACTCGGCATCGGGTGTCTCGATTCGGCGGGCGAGCTCGCGTTTGTCCACCTTGCCGGCACGGTTCAGCGGCAAGGACTGCACGAAGAAAACCCGACGGGGGACCATGGTGTTGCGCAGGTTGCGCGCGCAATGCTCCAGCACCTCGGTCTCGGTCAAGAGGTCTCGCTGGCTCTGCACGAAGGCCACCGGCACGCTGCCGAGTCGCTCGTCGGCCAAGGGCACGACCGCAGCCTGCGTGATCTCCGGATGGCTGGCCAGAGCCCGCTCCACTTCGGCCGGGTAGACGTTGAAACCGCCGACGGTGAACATCTCCCCGAGTCGGCTGACGAATGAGAGCCGCCCGTCGGCGTCGCGGCGCATCAGATCACCGGTGCGCATCCAGCCGTCGTCCAACAGTGTCCTCTTGGTCAGCGTCTGGTTGCGGAAGTAGCCCTTCATGACGCTCGGGCCGCGGACCCAGAGCTCTCCGACTTCGCCGTCGGCAAGGTCGTTGCCAGTCTCTGGCGCCACGATGCGGGCCTCGAGGCCGGGCGCCAGGAAACCGACGCTGGTCGCCACCTGATCCGGCCGATCGTCGATGCGGGTCTGGGCAATCGAGCCCACCTCGCTCATTCCGTAGCCGTTGATCAGGGCCTCGAGACCGAGCGCGGTACGTACCCGATCGACCCACTCCGGCGCGATCGCAGCGCCACCCGTGAGCCCCAGCCGCAACTGGGGCAGCGCCACGGTCTCGCGCTCGAGCCGCTCGGCGAGCATCTGGAAGTGGGTGGGCGCCCCGGTCATGGCCACCGCGCCACCTCGCACCAGCAGGTCCAGCGCCTCCGCGAGGTCGAACTTGGCCATCGTCAGAGCAGCGGCGCGCGCCACCGCCGGCATCAGGACCCCGTACATCAAGCCGAGGATGTGGCAGAAGGGGTTGGGGACGAAGACTCGATCGCCCGGTTTCAGGTTCCATGCTTGGGCGTGGTGTCGAGCGGCGGTGACCAGACCCCGATGGGTCAACATCGCCCCCTTGGGATCGCCGGTCGAGCCTGAGGTAAACAGGATGATGTGCACCGCATCTGCGGATCCCTGGTCGCCGAGCGAGTCAGAGGCTAGACGGTGACCGGCGCGGCTGGGGTTGAGGCCCCGCAGCCCGTCCTTGGACAGGACCGCCGCGACTCCGGCGTGGGCGAGCGTGGTCTCGATCTCGACCTGCGTGGCGCGAGTGCTCAGCGGCACCACGACATTGCCGTTGAGCGTTGCCCCCCAGTAGGAGACCAGCCAGTCGATCCCGTTGGGAAGCCAGATCGCCACCGTCTCCCCGGCCGGTGCTCCTGCTGCGCGCAGGCTCCCTGCGAGCTCGCAAGCCTCCGCGTACAGCTCGGAGTAGGTCACGGAGCGGTCGGCGGTCGCCAGCGCCTGCGCATCGGGACTTTCGGTAGCGGCTTGCAGCAGCAGCCCGGGTACCGAGCCCGCGCTCGAGCGGGTGGGAGACGGGCTCTCGCGCTTCAACGCTCCAGCCCCGCGAGCAGCTCCTCCGACCGCAGCAGATTGGTCACGCGACCGATGTCCTCTTGCAGCTCGCGGTCACGATCGACCTTCTCCGAGACGCCGCGAACCCGCTGGTACACGGTCCGTGTCCTGCCCAGGAGATCGGCACCGCGCAAGTCGGCGGCCTGACAGCAGGCGAGCAGGTGCATGGCGGCGCAGCGCTCGGCCATCTCCACCACGTCGCGCGCCTGACGGGCGGCGGTGAGCGCCATCGACACCTTGTCCTGGTTGTGGCACTCGGTCGAGCGGGAGAAGACCGTCATCGGCATGGCGCGCTGCAGCGCTTCGGCGGTCAGCGCCGAGATCGCCAGCTGGACCCCTTTGAAGCCGTGATGGATCCCGCGCTCGGGGTCGTCGTGCGGTCGTACGGGAGAGAGGTTCGCCGGCAGGCCGTTGCTGAACCTCTCGTCCACCAGCAGAGCGAACTGCCGGTCGAGTTGATCGGTCACGCTCGCTACCGCGATCTTCAGGCTGTCCATCGCCAGACCGACATGAAAGCCCGAGAAATTGCCTCCGCTGTGGGCGCGTCCGGTCTCGATCTCGAAGAGCGGGTTGTCGTTCGAGGAGTTGATCTCGATCTCCAGCCACTGGCGCGCCCAGGTGATGGTGTCGTAGAGCGCCCCGGTGCAGTGCGGGGCGCAGCGCACCGAGTAGTTGTCCTGGATCCGGACCTCGAGACGGCGGTGACCCCCGGCGGCCATCGGTCCGAGCCGCTCGATCACTTCCTGGTAGTTGCGCGCCAGCCGGCTGCCCTCGAGTAGATGGCGCATGAAAGCCGCAGAACGCTCAACACCCGGATGCGGTTTGACGCGCTGCAGGAACGGGTCGAACGGGCTGGGGATGCCGGCCAGCACCTCGAGCGCCATGGCGCCGCAGACATCGGCGAGCCGCGCCAGGCGCTCGGCATCGAGCAGCGCGAGAACGGCTACGCCTGACATCACCATGGTGCCGTTGAGGATCGAGAGCCCTTCTTTGGTGTCGAGCTCAATCGGCTCGCGGGCGTGCGCCGCCCAGGCATCGGCGGCGGGCAGGATCTCGCCGCCCATCGCCACGTTGCGCTCGCCGATCAGCGCGGCCGCGATGTAGGAGCCAGGGACGAGATCACCGCTGGCTCCGAGCGAACCCTGCTCGGGGATCAGGGGCAGGATGTCGAGGTTCAAGAGATCGAGGAGCCGATCGATCAGGATCCGTCGCGTTCCCGAGTTGCCCTTCGCCAGGCAGTTGGCGCGGATCAGGATGCTGGCCCGCGTGGCGTCGGCTGGCAGTGTCGGTCCCGTGCCGCAGCCACACTTGCGAACCAGGTTGCGCTGCATCTCGGCCGCCCGATCGAGCGCGACCTGCCGGTCGACGGAAGCCCCCACACCGGTGGTCACTCCATAGACCGGAATCCCGCCCTCGATCAGGGAATCCTTGAGCTGTTGGCTGTGCTCGATGCGCTCGAGCACTTCGGTTTCGGTGCTGAGCTCGACGCGGACGCCATGGCGAGCGACATCGCGCACCGCCTCCAAGGTCAGAGAGCTACCGTCGATTCGCAAGCGGTCTCCGGATGCGCGTCAGGAATAAGCGGAGAGGGAGGCGGCAATAGCGCCGTCGTGATCCGTCGAGATCCGTGACCCGGCTGTCGCCAAGTCGAATGGACTTTAGCCGAGCAGCTGCGGCGCTGCCTCGCCTCAGTAGTGGTAGCGCGCTTGCAGAAACCGCACGACCTCGTCGGCGACCTGGTAGACGACCCGGTGCTCCTGTGTCAGCCGCCGGGACCAGAGGCCGTGGAGCTGGCGTCTCAGCGTCTCCGGCTTGCCGATCCCGCTGAACGGTGTGCGGAGTGTCTCGCGAACGATCCGTAGCAGGCGAAGCGTCGTCTTGCGGTCGGTTTGTACCCAGTACTCGAGATCTTCTAGGAAGTGGGTCGAAAAGACCGCCTGGCTCTCACTCATCCAGGCCGAGTTTCCGCTCGAGGTCTCCGATCGTCATTCTGACGCCGCCACGCGAGCCGACCTCTTCGAGGGATTCCGCGAGGCGCCGAGCGTTGGCGGGAGACCGGAGCAGGTGGGCCGTCTCCTCCAGGCCAACCAACTCGTCGAGACTGACCAGAGCGACATCGGCGCCACCCTGCCGCTTGATGATCAGCGGCTCGCCGCTCTCGGCGACTTCGTCGCAGTAGGACTTGAGGTGCGCGCGCGCATCGCTGTAGGTGGTGACTCGTGCCATGGCACTGCATTGTACAAGATATTGTACCGACTTGCAAGCACCTTCGAGCCCGTCCCCCCAAGGCATGGCGAGAGAAGAGCCGGACGGCGGCGAGAGCGCGGCTGAATGGAATGCACCTCGTTTGTTACGCTTCTCTTTCACTATGTGCCCTGCTAGAATTCGTTGATGGCACAGCTGCACGTCTACGTTCCGGATGACATCTCGGAGAAGGCGCACGGCTTGGCCGAGAAGGAAGGTCTCACGGTGTCGGGGTTCCTCGCCCGGATCCTGGTTCGGGAGCTCGGGCCGGGGTGGCCGGACGGGTACTTCGAGGACGTGGTCGGGTCGTGGCGAGGCGAGACACTCGTCCGAGGTCCGCAAGGTGAGCTGGAGGAGCGCCTGGCCTTGGGTCGCCCGACAGTGGATCACCAGGCGACCGAGTCGTCGTCTCGATGACCTTTCTGCTCGACACCAACGTGTGCATCGCGTTGCTCAACGGGGGCTCGGAGCGTCTGGTCGAGCGGGTGTGATCGCACCACCCGGACGACTTCGCGATCAGCTCCGTGGTCCGAGCGGAGCTCGACTACGGGGCCAGACGGAGTCGTTGGGTGGCCGAGAACCTCGAGGCGGTCGCGCGGTTCTGTCAGCCGTTCCGAAGCCTGGCGTTCGATGACCGATGCGCAGAGGCGTTCGGAGCGGTACGAACCGAGCTCGAGGCAGTCGGTCAACCGATCGGCCCTTACGATCTGATGATCGCCGCCACCGGTCGAGCGCACTCGCTGACGGTCGTTACGGCCAACACGCGTGAGTTCGGGCGGGTCGTCACTCTGCGTGTCGAGGACTGGCTGAACTCGTCGTAAGGAAATGGAGCCCCACCACCAGGCCTGGGGTGGTCCACTTTCCCGATGATCGGGGACAAGATCTTGTACCACTCCGCAAGAGCACCTTGAGCCCGTCCCCAAGCCAAGTGAGAGACGAGCGGACGCCTGGACTGTCGAGAAGGCGAGCAGCTGCGGACGGGTCACGGCTACAATCGAGTCGATGTCCGATCCGACGCGCCTCCATCGCTACACCTACCAGGACTATCTCGACTTCGAGGAAGCGAGCAATACCAGGCACGAGTTCCTCGACGGCGAGGTCTATGGCATGGCGGGAGGCACTCCCGAGCACGCCGCGCTGTCGGTGGCTGTGTCGAGCGCTTTTCGCGTTCAACTGCGGGGAACGGAGTGCCGCGCCTACAGCTCGGATCTGCGGGTGCGTGTCCTTACGACGGGCCTCACGACCTACCCGGACGTGACGGTCGTCTGCGGACCGACCGAGCTCGACCCGGCGAGCCCGACCACGGTGGTCAACCCCCGCGTCGTGGTCGAGGTGCTCAGCGACAGCACCGAGGACTACGACCGCAACGAGAAGCTCGAGCACTATCGAAAGATTCCCTCTCTGGCCGCGGTCGTGCTCGTGTCTCACCGCGCGCGCTCCCTAGAGGCATGGCATCGATCTGGCGAGACCTGGAGGTCGGAGATCGTCGGGCCGGGCGAGCTCGTGCAGCTCGCTGCCATCGATTGCGCGCTCGCGGTCGACGAGATCTACGAGGGCCTGCTCTGACGGCGATCAGAGCCCTGGGGCCGGGGCGCGTGATTCGAGCTCCAGTCCATCGCGCTCACTGGGTGTGGCGTTGCTAGTCCGAGCCAGGATCGCCCGCCCAACGGCTGGCCGGGTTAGTCTGGGATGGGGAGGAAGCTCGAGGAACGAGATCGGCTTTCGCACCATCCTTCGAGATCGGGGCGGGGACCAGCCGTCCATCGGCGGGCGAGGTGTGCCGGCGACCTGGCAGAGCGACCGTTACCGATGCCAGCGAGTTCCCCACCCACGGCTCAGCTTCGCGACCTGATCCAGGCGCTGATTCGGACGCTCAAGTCTCACCGCCTCTATCGCGTCCAGAGCGCGATCACGGTCGGTTGGGAAGACGACCTCGAGCGTCGGTTGCGCGAGGCGGTGGCCGAGGCCGGCCGGCTCGATCTGGTCGTGCGCGGCGATCGGATTCTGGTCGACGGCCAGGTCATCTACCAGAGCTCGGACCCCAAGGAGAGCCTCGCCTATCTGCTATTTCGAGACGGGATCCGCCAGCTGTCGTTCCTGGCGCCGGTGGACCGCAGTGAGCTCGAGGGGTTTCTCGCCTGCCTCAGCCAGATCAGCATCGTCGGCGACCAGTCCGACGATCTCGTGACTCTGCTGTGGCAGCGCGACTTGCGATCGATCCGGTGCCTGGTCGTGGACGAGCTGGCCGAGGAATCGAGCGTCGGGGCGGTAGAACAGCAAGTGGCCGAAGGTGTCTTCGACCGAGCGAAACTGGGCTCCGGTGGCGTCGGGTCCGGCGCGGTCGGGACCGGCTCGACCGAGGCCCCACCGCTGCAAAGGCCCGCGGCCCTGCCGTTGGGCGCCTCCCGGTTGTCGACCGAAGAGCTCGTCGAAATCCAGGACGCGATGGCCGGCGATGCCGACCGCGATTTGCTGCGCGACGCCGTCGACCTCGCGGTCGAGCTCGTGGGGCTCGAGACTTCGCAGGCCGACAAGCTGATGATCGGCCAGACCCTCGCCGAGATCGTGGCGCGTCGCGTGATCTCGGACAGAGCAGCCGTCGAACAGGTCCTCGTGCGGCTCGATTCGCTCGTGGAGCCCGCGACCTCGACGCCGCGCGGAGCCCGTGCCGCCCAGTTCTTGATCCGTGCCATCGGCCTTCACTTCACCGCGCCGGAGTGCCTGCCGTCGATGCTGGCTGCCCTCGACCAAGATCCGGAGGTCGATGCCAGCGCTCGGCGCCTGCTCGGCCTGGTGGTTGGCAGTGGCGGCGGTGAGATGCTGCTCGCCGAGATCGAGCGGCTGCGACAGCCGACGCTGCGCCGGGCGGTGTCCGAAACTTTGGCGAGCGTCGGAGAGCCGACGCTGGCTTGGATCTCGAAGCATCTGAGCGCCGTCGCGCCTCCGCTCGAGCGGGACCTCGTCGACGAAGTCCTGTTCATCATCCGTCAGGTCCCAGGTGACGCCGGACTGCCGATCCTGGCTCGGCTACTGCACGAGCCGGAGCCGGAGGTGGTGTACGCCTCCGCCTTGGTCCTGCGATCGTTCGCAGGGGCGCGCGCCGGGCGGCTGTGGTCCAACCTGCTGACGGTCAGTGACCGCGCCCTGCGTCGCCTCGCGGTCACGGCATTGACCCGCTCGGGCGATGCCGAGTACGCCCGGCCGCTGTTGGAATGCTTGGCGAGCTCCGAGTTGGACCACGATGTCGAGGAAATGGCGACCCTGGCGGTGGCGGTCGGTACTCTCGGGGGCGACGCCACGATCGGTTGGTTCGTCGAGCTGGGTGGGTTGGCGCGGCGTCGCTGGTGGCTCACCCAGGGCCAGCGTGACCTACGCCGCGCGGCGATCCGCGGCATCGCGGCCGTCGGCAGTCCTGCCGCTGCCGAGACCCTCGAGCAACTCGCCGCGACGGCAGATCGATTCACGCGCGAGCGGTGCCGCGAGGAGCTCGGGGTGTTTGCCGCGCGGTCGCCCCGGTCGGGGGTCGAGCGATGACCCGAGCCGCCAGTTCTGCCGAGGCTCGCGCGTTGTCGGAGCGGGTGGTCGAGGTGCTCCACCACCTGGCGGTGGTCATCCGCAATAGCCACTTTCACGACCT
>JAQBHE010000029.1:0-5626 GCA_032128015.1 Holophagae bacterium | reverse complement strand
CGGCTGGGGTGAGACGCTGCAGTCCTACGTCGATCCGACGCTCAAGGGGCAGGGCGCGAGCAGCGCGGCGCAGACCGGTTGGGCTCTTTTGGGTCTGCTCGCTGTCGCCGGCGATCTGGCGCGGCCGGAGAACGGCGCGCTCGGCGCGGCGCTCGAGCGCGCTGTCGCCTGGCTGCTTGCGCAGCAACAGCCCGACGGCTCCTGGCGCGACAGCCAATGGACCGGCACCGGTTTTCCGGCGGTGTTCTACCTTCGTTATCACTACTACGACCGCTACTTTCCGCTCCAGGCGCTCGCCGTCTACGAGCGGGCGACATCGCGGGATCGGAGCCAGCCATCATGAGAGTGCCGATGCACCTCGCCGCGGATCAGTTCAAGAACCAGGTCCGGCACGCCTGGCGCGGCGAGCGCCGTCACCCCTACGTGCTGATGCTCGAGCCGCTGTACACCTGCAACCTCGCTTGCCTCGGTTGCTCGACCGAAAGGCACACCGGCAAGCTCAAGGACCGGATGGCGGTCGAAGACTGCCTGCGCGCCGTCGACGAGAGCGGAGCGCCGACGGTGTCGATCTGCGGCGGTGAGCCGACGATCTACCCCGAGCTGCCGGAGCTGGTCGAAGGCATCATCGCCAAGAAACGGCACATCTACCTGTGCACCAACGCGCTGCTGCTCGACACCAAGTTGTTCGACAAGATCCCGCCCCACAAGCGGCTCACCATCAATGTCCACCTCGACGGGATGAAAGAGACCCACGACCACGTGTGCGCCCGCGACGGCGTCTTCGACAAAGCGGTCGAGATGCTCAAGGACTGCAAGCGGCGCGGCTACCACACCACGATCAACATGACCGTGTTCAAGGAGACCGATGTCGAGGAGATCGAGGAGGTGTGCGCTTTCGTCTCGGGGCTGGGAGTCGACGGTATCCTGATCTCGCCGGGCTACCACTACGAGTCGGTGGACCGCGACATGTTCCTGGTGCGCCAGGGTATCCAGGAGAAGTTCGAGCGCATCCTCGAGATCAGCAAGCGCTACCGGGTGATCTCGACGCCGATGTTCCTCGAGTTCGCGGCCGGCAAGCGCGACTACCTGTGCTCGCCGTGGAGCACGGTGACCCGGACGCCACTGGGCTGGAAAGGGCCGTGTTATTTGATCGGCAAGAAGTACTACCAGACCTGGGAGGAGTTCTGGACCGGGGTCGATTGGGACTACTGGGAGTCGCGGCAGGATTCGATGTGCCAGAACTGCGCCATGCATTCCGGGTTCGAAGCGTCGGTGGTGAGCAACCTGCACAAGAGCCCGAGCGACATGGTGCGGCTCGCCGCCTGGCACCTGTTCGGCTAACTCGACCGTGGTGACCGTGGCCGACTCGCGGCCGGTCCTGGTCACCGGCGGCAGTGGTTTCGTCGGCGCCCACGTGGTGCGGGCGCTGCTCGCTCGCGGCGACCGGGTGCGGTGTCTGGTCCGCGGCGCGAGTCTTCCGGAGAACCTTGCGGGTCTGCGGGTCGAATGTTGTGTCGGCGACCTGCGCGCGCCCGCGACCTTGGCGACCGCGGTGGCCGGCTGCCGGGAGCTCTACCACTGCGCCGCCGACTACCGGCTATGGAGTCGCGATCCCGACGATCTCTACCGGGTCAACGTCGACGGTACCCGTAGCCTCCTCGAGGCGGCGATCGCCGCCGGGGTCGAGCGCGCGGTCTACACCAGTTCGGTTGGTGCTCTCGGCCTCGAGCCGGACGGCAGGCCGGCGACCGAGACCACTCCGGTGACGATCGGGCGAATGATCGGCCACTACAAGCGCAGCAAGTTCCTGGCCGAGCGCGTTGCCGAGGAGCTCGCCGAGCCGCTTGGCCTGGTGATCGTGTGTCCGTCGACGCCGGTCGGCGAGCTCGATCGCAAGCCCACGCCGACCGGCCAAATGATCGTTGACTACCTGAATCGCAAGATTCCCGCCTACGTCGACACCGGGCTCAATCTGATCGATGTCCGCGATGTCGCGGCGGGCCACCTGCTGGCGGCCGAGCGTGGTCGCACCGGCGAGAAGTACATCCTCGGTCATCGCAACCTCACCTTGCGCGCGATCCTCGACCTGCTCGCTCTGACGAGCGGCGGGCTGCGAGTGCGGATGCGGATTCCCCACGCCCTGCCGTTGCTGTTCGCCGCGATCGAGTCGGCGCGCGCCCGGCTGTTCGGCGGCGAGCCGCGGGTGTCGCTCGAGAGCGTCCGGATGTCCCGCTATCGGATGTTCTTCGACTCCGAGAAGGCACTGCGCGAGCTCGGGCTGCCTCAGAGCTCGGTCGAAGCGGCGCTCGAGCGAGCGGTCGTTTTCTTTCGAGACCACGGCTATGTCCGCCGCTGACCCGCGTCCCGCGCTGTGGGTGTTCTCGGCGATGACCGCCGAGGTCGCGCCGCTGGTAGCCACGCTAGAGCGCCGTGGCGCCACATTGCGCAGCGGGCGCGCGCGCGCAATCGAGGGCGTGATCGACGGCCGGTCGGTGCGGGTGGTGTCGACCGGCGAGGGCCGCGCCCAGGCTCTCGCTGGAGTGAGTTGGGTCCTCGAGACCTTGCCGAAGGCCGGCGCGGTGGCGCCCAAAGCGCTGCTGGTCGGTGTGGCTGGCGGACTGAGCCCGGGTGCGACGGTGGGCCAGACTCTGTGGGCGGGCTCGGTGCATCATGTGGTTCAGGTGGTTCGTGAGGGCGCCGGCGATCGGCTCGCCGGAACGATCCGACCGCATGCCGTCGATGCTGGTGCCGCGGTCGGCGGGGCGGGGATTCTCGGCGATCTGGTCACGGTCGACGAGGTCATCACCCGACCGGCGCGCGGTGCCGAACTGTGGGAGATCGCGGGCCGACCGCCGCTGGCGGCGGTCGATATGGAGACCTTCCATTGGGCTAGCGCCCTCGAGCAGGCCGGCATCTCCTGGTCGGCGGTGCGGGTGATCAGCGACGCTGCGCACGAAGAGCTCCCGGACTACCTGGCGCGTTGCTTCGATCCGCAGCGCGGGGTTCGGCGCGGCCTGGTGCTCGCGCATCTGCTGCGCCGGCCGGCGAGTCTTGGCGCCCTGTTGCGGCTCCGGCGGCGGGTGAGCGCGGCGGCCGAGACCCTGGCCGCTGCGGTCATCGATCGGCTTCGCGGTGGCGACGGCGTCCGCGCCAGCGGACCCAGCCCGGCGGCCTCGTCGCGGATGGTGAGCGGATGACGGCTCGGTCGCTGTGGCCTTTGGGGTCGCGGTTTGCGAGAGCGGGGCGCGGTTTCCGCCTGCGGCTGGGCGGGCTCGTCCTGCTGACGGCTTGGATCGCTGCTCCGGTCGCCGCGATCGATCCGCCGGCTGAGCTGGCCACGATCGCGCAGGATGGCCGCAGGCTGCTGGTGATCGCGCTCGACGCCGTGCCGTTCGACGTCATGGCCAGAGTCACCGACCATGGCCGGCCGGACCCCTTGTTCGGCGAGCTTTCGGTGCCGGTACCACTGATCAGCAGCTTCCCCTCGACCACCACTTTGGCGTTCACCGGCATGTTCGAGAGTCTCGGCCTCGAGATACCGCCCGGATACGAGGCCAAGTTCTTCGACCGCGCCCGCGGCAAGCGTCGCGGTGGGGGATTGGTCAGCTACCACAAGATCCCGTTCTCTTGGCGCGACTTCTTTGACTGGAAAGTCGAAGGTGTTGCGCGCAAGGGGTTTGGGTATGCCCGGCCGCGGCGATTCTTCCGCCGCGAGGTCGAACGCGGATTGCGCGCTTTCCTCGACTCAGACCGCCCGGTGTTCTTTCTCTACGTGAGCTCGACCGACGCGATCGCGCACTTGCAGGGACCCCCGGCCATCGCCGAGATGTTGCCGATCCTCGACCGCGCGCTCGACAAAGCACGGTCCGAACAGGACTTTCACACCGTCCTGCTCTCCGATCACGGTGTCGCGGGCGGTCGGCCGCTGCGCAACGTTCGGGTGCCGGTGCGCAAGGCGCTGAGCGCTGCCGGCTGGCGGATCGGGCATCGCCTCGCGCGTCCCAACGACATCGTGCTGGTGCCCTTCGGGCTGCTGTCGAGCTTGATCGCGTTCACCGGCGAGGGCGTCGAAGCCGAGGCCGCCGGGCTGATTGCGGCGGTGCCCGGGGTGTCGATATGCGTCGCTCCCGCTGGCGACCAGCGATGGCAGCTCTTCGGCGGCGGCGGCAGCGCGAGTCTCGAGCGTCGGGACGCCGCCGACGGAGTCGCTTGGCGCTATCTTGCCGACGGCGGTGACCCGCTGTTCGGCGGCGAGCTTTCCGGGCGATGGGTCGCCGACGCCGAGTGGCTCGAGCGAACTGCGGCGGGCCGGTTTCCGGATGGTCCCCACCGGATCGCCCGGGCCTTTGACACGGTGACGAATCCGGCATCGGTGGTGTGCTCGCTCGAGCCCGGGACGATGTTCGGCGCGCCGATCGCCGACTGGTCGGGCCGCTCCACCGTCGGAGCGCTGCGCTACACCCACGGTGCGCTCGAGCGCCGGGACAGCTTGGGGTTTCTGTCGACCGATATACCGGGCTGGTCGCGGCCGGCGGTGCTTCGTTTCGATTCCGCCCTCCGCGGCATCGTCGAACTGGCGCCGCCGCGTGAAGCCCACCCTGCCGAGGACCAATAGCCGTGACGGTTTTGAAATACCAGCTGGGAGCCTGTCCGAGTCTTCGAGGCCGGCGACCGAGTTGACTTGGCGCTTGGCTTTCTTGGAGACTGCGAGCGGTTTCGACATATGGCCGTGAGTACTACCGAATCGACCCTTTCGGCGATCGTCGCCGAGGAGCGGGACCGCAAGGCCGAACATATCGCGCTGGCGCTCGAAGAGCGCATGCAGGTGGCCGGCAGTCCTTTCGACCGCTGGCGCCTCGAGCACTGCGCGCTCCCCGAGCTCGATTGGGACGACCTCGACGTCTCGTGCGAGTTCCTCGGCAAACGACTGCAAGCGCCGCTGCTGATCTCGTGCATGACCGGGGGCACCGGCGCCGCCGAGCGGATCAACCGCAACCTGGCGATCGCCGCCGAGGCCCGCGGCATCGCCATCGGAGTCGGCTCTCAGCGCAAGGCCCTCGAGGATCCCGAGACCGAGGCTTCGTTCAAGGTCCGCGCCGCCGCACCGACGGTGCCGGTGCTCGCCAACCTCGGGGCCGTGCAGCTGAACTATGGATACGGCGTCGAGGAGTGCCGGCGCGCGGTCGAGATGGTCGGCGCCGATGCGCTGGCGCTTCACCTCAATCCGCTCCAGGAGGCGCTCCAGCCCGAGGGCCAGCTGCGGTTCGGCTCCCTTTCGCCGAAGATCGCCGCGGTGGTCGAGGCGCTCGAGGTGCCGGTGATCGTCAAGGAGATCGGGTGCGGGATCTCCGAGCGAGTCGGCCGGACCCTGGCGCGGATCGGAGTGCGCTGGGTCGACACCGCCGGGGTCGGGGGCACCAGCTGGGCGCGCATCGAGGCGGCGCGCGCCGACGATCTCGAGATCGGCGAGCTGTTCGCCGGCTGGGGTCTCGAAACTCCGGACTCGATCCGATCGCTGCGGCGGATTGCCGAGCTCGAGATCATCGGCTCGGGCGGCGTGCGCAACGGCCTCGATGTCGCCAAGACGATCGCCCTCGGCGCCCGCCTCGCTGGCATGGCGTACCCG
>JAQBHE010000028.1:0-4531 GCA_032128015.1 Holophagae bacterium | reverse complement strand
CGACCGCGATCCAGCGGCCCCTAAGACGCCGCGGTGCGCGACCTCGGGTTCTCGAAGCGCGTCGGCTGCCACAGCCTCCGGCACTCCTTCGCCACCCATCTCTTCCAGCACGGCCACGACATCCGCACCGGCCAGGAGCTGCACGGCCACCGGAGTGTCGAGACCACGATGATCTCCACCCACGTACTCGATCTCGGGGTCCGCAGCGTGCACAGCCCGCTCGACAGGCCTCCGATCCAGCCTGGCACACCCGTAGCCGGCCGCGGCTGGACAATGAGTACCGGGCGATCGGCGGTCCCCAGAGCGCGGTTCTCGACGCCTTTCGAGCCGTCTTTGTTCGTGTTCGCGACCGCCGATCGCTCGCGGGCGCGATCTCGACCGGCACTTCCGGCACCGGTCGTACCCTGCGCGGTCTCTCGAACCAGGTCGCGGGCTTGCGCATGGTCGCCGCCGCTATCGTGCTGGCCGACATCGAGATCGGCGAAACCGCCGCGGCGTCCGATCTCCTTCGTTCGGCGGCGCTGTCGCTCGGCGCGCTCGGCGTCATCACCGGGGTGACCCTGCGCGAGCTACCGGCCTACCGGTTGCGCGAGCGCACTTGGACCGAGAGCTTCGACGAGTGTCTGAAGCACCTCGATGAACGGGCTCTGGGTCATCGCCACTTCGGGTTCTTTTGGTGGCCGAAGACCGACCGTGTTTCCTCAAGACTCTCGACCCGTCGGCTCCGCGCGACGCCGCCACCGGCGAGCGCGTCGGACCGAGCGATCGGATCCTGCCGTCGCTGCGTTTTCACAAGTTCGATGAGATCGAATACGCGGTGCCGTCGGCATCTGGTCCCGCTTGCGTCAGCGAGCTGCGGAGCCTGATCGTCGAGCGTTTCCCGGCGCTCGAGTGGCCGCTCGAGTACCGCACCCTTGCCGCCGACGACCTGATGCTGAGTCCGACCGGCGGCCGCGACGTGGTCACGATCTCGGCGCACCAGGCCGCCGGCCTTCCCCACGAGAACGAGTTCTCCGCCATCGAGTCGGTGCTTCTCGAGCACGGGGGACGGCCTCACCGGGGGCAAGTGGCACAGCCGCGGCCCCGAGTTCTTTTTGCGCGCGTACCCGCACTGGCAGCGCTTCTTGGAGCTGCGACGCCGGCTCGATCCAGCGGGCCTGTTCGCGAACGAGTATTTGGCGCGGTTGTTCGGTCTCGAGCCTTCGTGCTGAGCGTTTCCGCGTTACCGCCCGCGAGGGGGTCGGCATCCGCTTCAAGCGTTGCGGTCCGATTCCCACGTGGGCCGCCCAGCGGACTTCGGCGTGGCAGCCGACCTCCAGCTGCTTCTAGGGATTTGCCGCAACGCGGTTTCGGATCCTCCGAGTTCCCAGGACCCGGTTGAGGGTCGAGACTGAAAGCGACCAAGCAAAGGCGATCCCCAACAGGAGGTGAGTCGTGGAAATGAACCGCGAGCGGAGAGCCGCCTACGAGATCGCGGTTCCTTCCAGGTGTCGCGCTCGAGCGGGCAACCGGTCTTTCGGTTCCCTGCGAATCGTCGGTCTCGAGCTCGTCATTTCGGGTGGCCTAGCGATGGCCGGGCTCGCCGCTGCCGGTCCTGCTCTGGCGCCGCCGGGCGGGCGGGTGTCTTCCGCAGGCCAGGTGCCCGCCTCGCCGACTGCTCGCGAACCCCAGCTCAACGTCGACGACTACACCAGCGCCAGGGTCTGTGGCGAATGCCACCAGGACATCTACAAGACCTGGAGGAATAGCCTGCATGCAGCGTCGATCTCCGATCCGATCTTCGACACTGCGTTCATGCAGGCGGTAAAGGCCGGCGGTGAGGAGGCGCGCCGCCTCTGCCTGCGGTGCCACGCCCCAATGACCATCTTCAATCAGGACTCCAAGTTGGAGCTGGGCGTCACCCGCGAGGGCGTGAGCTGTGACTTCTGCCACACCGTCAAGGCTGTGAATTTCGAGAACCCTTCCCAGCCCTTCGTTCTCGACGTCGGACCGGTGAAGCGCAGTGTGATCAAGAACGCTGACTCGCCGGCTCACGAAGTCGCCTTCTCGGATCTGCATCTCAAGTCCGAGCTCTGCGGGGGATGTCACGACTACACGGCCCCGAAGGGCGGGGCGATGATGAGCACCTACACCGAGTGGAAGCAGGGGCCCTACTCGAAGGAGGGCATCCAGTGCCAGAACTGCCACATGGTGCTCGGCGCCGGCAAGGTCGTGCGAGAGGACGTCAAGACGAGTGGCGACGAGATTCACCTCCACAGCCTCATCCATGACAGCAAACAAATCCGCAGCGCCCTGAAGGTGCAGCTCCTCGGCGCCGAGCGCAGCGGCGACAGCCTGCGGGTCGATGTCGAGGTCGAGAACGTTGGCTCTGGCCACATGGTGCCGACCGGTCTGCCATCGCGAGAGATCCTGCTGACCGTGAAGGTGGAGGCCGACCGCCGCACCCAGGTGCAGCAGCGGCGGTATCGCAAGGTGGTGGTCGACGAGAACCGGCGGCCACTCACCGAGGACTACGAGATCCTTCTCTACGGCGCCCGGATCCTCAACGACAATCGCATTGCCCCCCGGGAGAAACGAAGAGAGCGCCTGAACTTCACGGTCGCCAAGAGCGGGAGCGCCAAGGTCACCGCCACCCTCTCCTATCGATACGTGCCGAGAGTGCTCGATCAGCGAGCGCTCGACATCGAGCTCGGTCAAGTGGAGAAGCAGGTCTACTGAATACGCGGATCGTTTTGCTGAGGCTTCGCGCGACGAGGAACAGGTTGCCGAAGGCCACGCACGCGGCGGGGTGAATCATGAAGTCACGACTCTCGGTGGTGCTCGCGGGTGTTCTGGGTTTGCTGGTTCTGGTGACCGGCGGCGTCGCTCTGGCATGGGTCTACCGGCCGCTGTCGCAGCCACTCGCCTTCAACCATCGGCTGCACATCGAAGACGCTGGCATGGAGTGCACCGACTGTCATCTTTACGTGCTCACCGGATCCCGAGCCACGATTCCGAATATCGAAGTCTGTGTCGATTGTCACGAAGAAACCTCGACCGAGTCTGCGACCGAGGCCCGGCTCGTGGAGCACGTCCAGGCGAAGACTCTGATCCCGTGGCAGAAAGTCAACCGGGTTCCCGACCACGTTCTGTTCTCGCACCGTCGTCACGCGGCGATTGGCAAGATCGAATGCGCCACCTGCCACGGTGCCGTGGCAGAGCGATCCACGCCGGTCAGCCGGCCCGCGGTCGATCTGTCCATGGACGCGTGCCAGGAGTGTCACCGCCAGTCCGGAGTCTCGAATGATTGTTTGCTCTGCCATCGCTGATCGCGGCTCGTGGAGCCCTGGATGGGGCAGCGCCGGAGGGGGGTTATTTCTGGCAGGGGCGCCGGCGACCGGAAGGGAGGCGCAGAGATGATTGTGCAGCGTCGTGAGTTTCTCAAACTGCTCGGCGTTTCGACCGGCGCTGCCAGTGTCGGGGCCTGTGGCGGAACCTGGCTGTTGCCCGACAGCCTGGTCGAGCTCGCCCAGCGCGGGCCGGGCTTGGAGAGCCAGAAGCAGACCATCTGCGGATTGTGCGAGGCTGGCTGCGGAACGAGCGTCCGCCTGGTCGACGGTCTGCCGGTAGGGCTCAAGGGCAACCCGCGCCACCCGTTGACTCGAGGTGGGCTGTGCCCGGTCGGTCAGGCTGGTCTCGAGGTGCTCTACTCTCCGGATCGCATCCGCGAGCCACTCCGCCGGAGTCGGGGTGGCGGGCGCTCTCCGCTGTCCTGGGACGAAGCGCTGACCGAGATTGCGAAGCGCCTGAGCGAGCTGCGCGAGGTCGGCGACGGGCATCGGATCGCGTTTCTGACCGGCGACCCTAGCCAGCTCTCGAGCGATCTTCTCTACCGGCTTGCCCACAGCCTGGGCTGCTCCAACGTCGCTCGGCTCGACCAACCGGCCGTCGCTGCCTACGCCTTGACCCAGGGTCTCGAGACGCATCCCGGGTGGGACCTCTCGGCCGCCGATGTCGTGATCTCGTTCGGCCTCGACCTGTTCGAGGATGGCTCGTCGCCGGTGCATGCGATCTCGGCGCTCGTCGGTTCCCGTTCCACGGAGCACCTGGCGGAGTTGATCCACGTGGGGACTCGGCTGTCGCCTTCAGCCAGCAAAGCCAAGGTGCGTTTGGACATCCATCCTGGCACCTACGCCGCTGCCGCCCTCGGTATCGCTCACGTACTGGTGCGTGAGGGCAGCTACGACCGCCAGTTCGTGGCCGAGCACACTTCGGGGTTCGACGACTGGGTGGACGAGCGGGGCCGCGAACGCAAGGGCTTTCGCCGTCTCTTGCTCGAGCACTACTACCCTTCTCGAGCCGCCCTGCTCTGCGGCTGCGAGCCGGCGCGCATCGTCGAGGCCGCCCGGCGGCTCGGTGCGGCGGCAGCGCCGCTGGCGTTGGTCGGCGGCAGCGCCCTCGGCGGTTCCAACGCCACATGGACGGCGATTGCGGTGCAAGCGCTGAACGCGGTGCTGGGGTCCTTCGACCGCGGCGGTGGCGTGGTGCTGCC
>JAQBHE010000027.1:0-5040 GCA_032128015.1 Holophagae bacterium | reverse complement strand
GATTCGGAGACCGCCGAGAAGTTGCTCTCGATCATGGAGCGGCTCAACCGCGAGCACGCGGCGACCTTCATCTTCTCGACCCACGATCCGCGGGTGATGGAACGCGCCCACCGGATCGTCCGCCTGGTCGACGGCCAAGTGGCGAGCGACCAGGCGGCGGCCTGACGTTCCAGCATCGGCAGTAGCGATCGATCCGGTGAGTCGAGCGTGTCAGTACGGGTGACGGGAGGCGTCAGCCGACGATCGGCGTTGTGGGTCGTACTGGCGTTGCTCGCGCTCTCGAGCGTTGGCGGTTCGGCAAACGGCGCCGAGATCGACTTTGGTCTCGACGTGCGCTACTTCCAGTTCTATGCCCTAGAGAGCCATGCCGCCGAAGACACCGGCGTCGACCGCGATGCCGAGCGCGCGGCGCTCCGACTCAAGCTCGACGCCGACCTCGGCAAGCGTTTTCGTCTCGAGCTCCACGGCCTCGCCGAAGGGACCTCGCCGCGCGCCCTCGGCGGCGGCACCGGGCTCGCGGCGAGCGGCAGCCGGCGTTTCTTCGATCTCGAACGCGAGCACACCGCCAACCCCGGCCAATCGCTGCGCTCCGAGATCGACCGCCTGAACCTACGCTGGGACGGAGCACACGCGAGAGTGGTGGTCGGCCGCCAGGCGATCACCTGGGGAGTCAACTTCTTCTGGCCAGTGCTCGACCTGTTCGCGCCCTTCGCTCCGGATCGCATCGACCGCGACTACAAGACCGGCGTTGATGCCGTTCGAGTAACCGTCCCGCTCGGCAGCTTCTCCGAGCTCGAGCTAGTGGGCGCCGGCCAGGGCCAGAGAACTCCCGACGAGTTGAGCTACGGGGGATTGGTGAGGCTGCACCGAGGCGCCATCGACTACGGCTTCATGGCCGGCAGCTTTCACACCGACACCGTGCTCGGCGGCTTCGTGTCTGCCGATGTCCGCGGCACCGGGATTCGAACCGAGATCGCCTACACCGAGATCGGTGATTTCGAGGCGGATCTACGACGAGCGAGCTTCGGTCGCGCTAACTTCTGGCGCGCCACTCTCGGGGTGGATCGCCAGCTGACGCCGACGATCACCTTGACCGCCGAGACCACCTGGAATGGCTTCGGCGCCTCCGATCCCGCGCGCTACTCCGAGGTCGCCCAGGCCGACCGGGTGCGCCGTGGTGAGATCACCTCGCTCGGGCGCTGGTACTCCGGGATCGCACTCTCGGTGCGGCCGCATCCATTGCTGCTGGTGTCCGCCAACCTGCTGGCCAACTGGACCGACGGATCGGTGCTGCTCCAGCCGTCGGCGGGATGGTCGCTGACCCAGAGCTCGGACTTGCTGTTCGGCGTCATCGCCGGGTTCGGCGACCATGGACCCGCCGATGGTCCGCCACGAAGCGAGTACGGCGCGGTGCCGGTCACCGTTTGGGCCGCAATCAAAGGCTACTTTTGACCGGGTCAGCCGGCGAGCACCCGCCACAGGAAATAGCCGGCGACCAGCAGCAGACCGACGACCATCATGTATTCGCGGTTGCGCCGCATCCGCGCCGCCGACCAGCTGCCGGGCGACGGATTCGCGTACGGTCGCAGAGCCGGGAACAGCGCCGGGACAGCGCGGAAGTAGCTTGTGAACGCTTCTCCATGCAGCGCCGCGAGCCTAGCCGGCTCGACCCGCTCCTTGCGCGGCAGGTAGTAGCCGAAGAAGAACGCCCAACCGACCACCAGCGCGATCCAGCTGCCGTAGGCGGGCAGATTCGTCATGATGCACAAACCGCTGAGGATCAGCAGCCGCCCCAGGTAAAGGGGGTTTCGGGTGTACCGGTAGGGCCCGGCAGTCACCAGCTCCTTGGTCTTCAGCAGGTACCCGGAAGCCCAGAACCGGATCGCCTCGCCGAGACCGACGAGCACGCAACCCACCACCAACGGCACCAGGGCCGGGCGCGCGAAGACCACGAAGGTCAAGACCAGCACCGCGGTCCCGGCTCGTCGCAGGTTACCGAGGACCGTGTTATAGGAACGCTCTTCGGACGCCATCGTCACTTCCTCCGGTTCTTTCCCATGCGGTGGGGCTTGCGGAGAGCCCAATCGATGAATGTCTTGAACTTGCGCCCCCAGCGGTGCCAGGTGACGATCGAACCGCCGTGGGTCGCCACCGCCTCATCGACGTCACGGCCGGTCCACCGCGCCCGCATCCGTGCCAGAGAGAGTGAGTCCAACTCCTCGACGCGTCGCTGCAGGGCGTTGCGCAGCCACCAGGTGCCCGGACGCTTGATCCAGACCATCGCCAGGTCGACCAGAAAGACCCCGCCCTCTCCGGTCACCAGGACGTTGCGGTGGTGCAAATCGCCGAAGGCGATGCCACGGGCATGGAGTCTCTGGAGGGTCTCGGCCACCCGGTCGAAGACTTGCTCGTCGACAATCGCTTGTCCCAGTTCCGGCAACGATCGGCCGGGCACCCAGTCGATGGCCAACGAGTAGGCGTCGGGGCGCCCGAGAAAACCCGGTAGACCGGCGATCCCGGCGGCCGCGCGATATCCACGAACCTCGCGGCTGGTCATCCAACGACCCAGCAGGAACCGCACCCAGAACGGCCGGCGGCGATAGGTCTTGACCGCTACCGCCTTCTCGCCTTGGCGGTGGACCTCGAGCTCTGCCTTCAGGACATTCCTGCCCACGATGATGCGGTCGGGAGTCCGGGCGGCGAGGGTCGCGACGTCGAGCTCGCCCTCGCCCGGACCCTGAACGGCCTCCGCACCGGCTACCGGTTCAACGAACAACGACGACTCCGATGGCGATCGCCATGACGACCAAAAAGTAGTGCCACTCCGCATGCTTGAACAACGGGCGCAAGCGATCGGAGTCGATGCTGTTTCGGAACACCGTGGCGGCCAGCAGCACCGCGACAGCTATCGCCAAGACCGCGACCGCGCGGGTGTCGAAGAGCCCCGGCACCGCCAGCACCGGCGCCGAAAGCCGGCGCGGCCAGGGCAGCCGACGCCAGTAGAAGGCCAAGCAGAACACCGCCGCGACCACCAGGGTGGTCCACCGCCAGTCGACGGCGAGCTCGAGGCCCGCGGGGATCGCGTCAAGGGCGTCGACCGCGCCCGAGACCGACCCGGCGCGTGCGACCGCCCCCAACCAGGGAAGCGTCGCACACAGCGCGAAGACCCCTGCCAAGCGGCGGCGTAGACCCGGCTTCTCCCGCCATGGGTGGGTCAGGTAGAGACCCACGAACACGAGGCCCAAGAGCCAACTGGAGTCCACCCAGGACCACGCCAAGACCAAGACTGGGAGCAGGAAGATCAGCGTCGGTCGCGTCTCGAGGTAGCCCTCGAGCGCATAGACCGCGATGCCGCACAAGAAGAACGGCACCGCCCAACTCTCGCCAACCACCGCCGGACGCACCAGAGCGGTGGCTGCGATCAGCACCAACGAGCCCGAGATGTGGTCGCGGGTCTTCTTCTTGAGACCGAGAAAAAAGAACTGCGCACCGAGTGCGACCGCGATCGTCTCGGGCCAGGACACGCCTCGGAAAACTCCCAGAGCGATCAAGACATAGACCGACGTCATGCCCAAATACTCGAGCTTGATCCGGCGTCCGAACACCTCCATCGGACCCGGCGAGTAATCTGACACGACCATCGACACAAGCCTCTCCCAACAGCACCAAGGCGGACCCCGACCTCGGCCACCGACGCCCTCTTCCGACTCGGTCCAGCCACAGTTCCGGCCGGCTGACCGTCGGGCCGCCATAGTAACCGAGCCTTCGGCGAAACCGAGCCTTCGGCGTAGCGGCTCGCGGACTCCCGCGAAGAGCCGCTCAGCAATAGACCGCGCGACCAGCCTCGGCCTGATAACGTTGTCGGGCAACCCGTACTACGACCTTCCCGGTCGCTGGGAATCCGACTCGAAAAGGGGAGACTCCGATGAGATCGCCGAAGCAGATGTCTGCCTCGAGCGCCGTCCTCGCGGTGCATGGCACCCTCGCCGCACTGGTCATACTTGCCGCGGCCGCAAACCCGGCCGCCGCCCAGCCCATCGAGCTCGGCGGCGTGACCTGCCAGACCCCGGCGCCCGAGCACTGTCCTGACCAGGAGTGCCCGACCGAGGTGGTGATCAGCGCCGGCACCGCAATCGAGCCGAAGACCACGCGTCCGTTCTTCCTGGACTACCCCTGCGATCTGAAGATCGGCGACGAGGTCACATTCATCCTCAGCCTGCACGGCGGCGGTTCGTACGGCAACTGGCAGCGCCACTACTTTCCCATCGTCGACTACAAGGACTCCTACCACCTGGTCATCGCCACCCCCAACGCTCCGCCCCGAGTATGGGGCGAGGTCGACGACGAGTACCTCCAGAACATCGTCGAGCTAGTCCACCAGGATCTGGCCAAGCACCAGGTCAAGGTGCGGACGTTCTGGCTGGCTGGCCATTCTCAGGGCGGCATGACTTCGAACCGGCTGCTGCGGACCGACTTCTTCAAGAAGCGGGTCGACGGCTGGCTCAGCCTGTCTGGAGGTCGTCTCGGCGGTAGCCCGGGACGAGCCGACTTCGGGATCCGTCCGCCGACGCGCCCAGCCGCTGCGGGCGACAGCACGACCCCTGCGGCCCCGCCGAGCGACGCCGATGCCGAAGCCGCGGCCCGCCGTTTCGCGGCAGCACGGGCCGCTCTGCAGGAGCTCCCGGACGCCGACTTCTCTTTCATCTTCGAGACTGGGCAGCACGAGATGGATGACCAGGGTCTGCCGATGGCGTCGACTTGGGCAGAGAAGTACGGCTGCGGCAAACCGGTGGCGCGCGGCGAGGTCACCGATACCAAGGCCGGCTACGTCTGGGATCCCACCCGCCAGGATCCGGGCTCCGCGGCTTGGGGACGAGCGCCGCGACCCGGCAACGCCGAGATCCGCCAGTACTCGGACTGCAAGGGTGGCCGCGTTGTCGCCGATATCGTGCGCCTCGACAAAGGCCACACCGAAGGCCTGGAGCCGAGGATCACCGAAGAGATCGTCAAGCTGATGCTGACCGCGCCCAAGAAGTAGGC
>JAQBHE010000026.1:0-5104 GCA_032128015.1 Holophagae bacterium | reverse complement strand
CGGCGTGGAGGTCTCGCTGTGCGGCGAGATGGCGTCTAGTCCCTTGTATACGTCGCTGCTCCTCGGAGCGGGCCTGCGGCGATTCTCGATGGCTCCGAGGTCCCTCGCGGCGGTGAAGGCGAGGATTCGCGCGGTGACCATCACTCGCTGCGAAGAAATCTTACAAGAATGCACTAAGATTTCGCGCGCCCATGAAATCGAGCTGATTCTCAGGAAAGAGCTCAACGGTTAGCGGGATCCGAGTTTCGGGCCCCACGGAGACCTCCGCGGCATCCTGCTGCCAAGCAGATACAATCACACTCGTCGGCCTCGTTGGCCGCTCGGTTATCTTGGTTGATCAATGAGGATCCTGCCCATGTCGCCAGCCGATCAGCGCGTCTTGTGGCCTGACCTCGGGCCCAGCGTCCTTTCGCTCCTCGCCCTGTCGCTCGTTGTCGGGGCCGCGATGCTGGCAACGGCCGCCTGTGGCAGCGGAAGCCCTTCCGATGGCATCCATCTGCCACCGCAAACGGTTAGCAGCGCACCGCCGCCGATGGCAACGGCGTCGGCAGGCCCGGCGGTGCCAGAAGCGCCGGCGATTGGTCCCAAGGAGGCAGCCACCCAGGCTGCCTCCAGACCTGCTGCCGCCGGCTCAGGAACCACGAAGGTGGTCGTCGTCGACGGTCGGGCGGGTGAGCCACCCGAGGACGGCAGCGATCTCTACCGGGCGTCGGAAGCGGAGCGTCGGCGACGCGACACCGCTGCACCGGCGGTCCTGGTGCTGACCGACGAGAACCTCGCCAGCCAGGCGAAAGGCGGGCGGGTGACCGTCGGCGGCGCCACCGCAATCGTTCGCGCTGGCGACGTGGACTCCGGCGTCACGGCCGACGAGCAGTACTGGCGCACCCGCGCCCGTGAGCTGCGAATGGACTGGCGCGAGGCTCACGACCGGATCGCCGAGCTCGAGGCCCAGGCGGCCGACCTGCGCTCCCGCTTTTACGCCCAGGACGATCCTGCATACCGGGATCGGGTGATCAAATCAGAGTGGGACCGGACCCTCGACCGTTTGGACGAGGCACGTCACAAGGTGGTTCAGGCTCAGGAACAGCTGGAAGGCCTGCTGTCAGAAGGCTCGCGGGCCGGCGCCATGGCCGGCTGGCTCAGGGAAGGGGAGGAGCTCGAGCCCGAACCGCCGCTTCCCGCCAAGGCCGAACCCAAGACCACCGATTCCCAGGAGCCGCGGGTGATCGACCCGCGGGGACGCGGGTGATCGATGCGCTGCCACCCGAGGTCGCCCGGGAAGAGGAACGCCCTCGCAGGTTCTTCATCGAGACCTGGGGCTGCCAGATGAACGAGCTGGACAGCCAGCGCATGGCGGGGCAGCTGCTCCGCCAGGGAATGCTACCGACGCAGGTCGCCGCCGAGGCCGACGTCATCCTCCTCAACTCGTGCAGCGTGCGCGAAAAGGCCGAGAGCAAGGCCTACTCCCGGCTCGGAGAGTACCGGCTGCTGAAGAGCGAGCGTCCGGATCTCCGCATCGGATTCTGCGGCTGCGTGGCCCAGCAAGAAGGCGAGCGTGCCCTCCAGCGAGTGCCCGATCTCGACTTCGTGGTCGGCACCGGTCGGGTCGGCGAGTTGGGAAGCATCAGCGCCCGATCGCGCCAAACCGACGAGCGCATCGTCGCCATCGGCTTTCCCAAAGCGCGACGCTACGATCTCGACGCGATCTCCCGCGACGGCCAACACAAGGGGATGGTGACGATCATCGAAGGCTGCAACAAGCGCTGCACCTTCTGCATCGTTCCTACCACTCGGGGCCCAGAGCAAAGCCGCTCCAGCCATGAGATCGTGCAAGAGGTCCGAGGCCTGGTGGAGCAAGGCTTCGTCGAGATCGAGCTTCTCGGCCAGACCGTGAACCACTGGCGCGAGCCCGATGTTGCCGTGCCGGGATTCGGCGCGCCACATTCTGGCGCCGCGGGCGAGCGCGACTTTGCCGACCTGCTGGATCTCGTGGCGGCGGTTCCCGGGGTGCGGCGGCTTCGCTTCGTGACCTCGTATCCTCGCGACTTCACCGAGCGCATGGTCGCGCGATTCGGCACTCTCCCGAACCTCTGTCCGTCGCTTCACCTGCCAGTTCAGTCGGGCTCGGATTCGGTGTTGCGCCGCATGGGTCGTGGTTACACCGTCGATGAGTATCTGCTGCTGGTCGACCGGCTGCGCAGCACTCGCCACGACATCAACCTATCGACCGACTTTATCGTCGGCTTTCCGGGCGAGACCGAAGAAGACTTCGAGCGCACTCTCGACCTTATCCGGCGGGTTCGGTTCGGCTCGATCTACGCGTTCACCTATTCGCCTCGACCCGGCACAGCAGCGCTCCGCCTCGCCGACGAGCTTCCCGAGGAGGTCGCGAAGCAACGTCTGCAACGGTTGTTCGCGACCCAAGAACCGATCCAGCGGGAGCTCAACGAAGCGCTGGTGGGGGAGACTCTTGAAGTGCTGGTGACCGGAGACAGCCGCAGGCGCGGGGTCCGCGCCGGCCGCACGGGCTGCCACCGCATCCTCAACTTCGAATCGACGAGGGCGCACGTCGTCGGCGCGGGCCAGCTGACCCGAGCTCTGGTTGTGCGAGCCAACAACCACAGTCTGGTGGGTGTGGAAGTCGAACAGGAAGCGGATGGCGCTGCGATCCGCGTTTCTCACGACGTTTCTTGACGACAAGGCCGCGTCGGCTCACAATGGCCCCATCATGACGGTGACCGGAACTTTCGCAGCGGATCCCGAGGTGCGAATGATCGTCAAGGGCTTGATGCTCGACCCGTCATCGAACAGTCCGATCGTGATTCTGCGCGAGCAGGATTCCGATCTGTTCTTGCCGATCTGGATCGGGGCCTTCGAGGCCAGCGCGATCCAGCTGCGGATCGAGGGGATCGAGCCGCCGCGACCGATGACTCATGACCTCCTGACGTCGGTGCTCACCACCCTTGGAGCCGTGGTCACCCGAGTGGTGATCTCGGACCTCAAAGAAAACACCTTCTTCGCGACCTTGCATGTGCAAAGGGGCGGTGAGACCTGGGAGGTGGACTCTCGACCCAGCGACGCCCTGGCGGTCGCGCTTCGGGTCGAGGCGCCGGTTTTCGTGCGAAAGAGCGTCCTCGATCAGGCCCATGCGGTGGACCTGACAGCCCGCGCCTCGGATGACGAGAAGCTCAAGAAGTGGCTGGACGATCTCACCCCGGAGGATCTCGGCAAGTACACGATGTAGCTCGCCTCAGCTCGCCGAAGTCGGCCTGGCGAGCGCGCAAGATACGATCCTTCAGGACTTTGCGAGCGATGTCGGCCGGCCGACATCGGTCCCAGCCAGCGGTCTCGATTGACGCCCCAGGAAGGTGCCCTTACACTGCGGACCACCTCATGATCATCGCGATCGCGAATCAAAAGGGCGGTGTCGGCAAGACCACGACCGCCATCAACCTTTCCGCCGCACTGGCCGGGAAGGGCCTTCGGACCTTGCTAGTCGACCTCGATCCGCAGGGAAACAGCTCGATGTCTTTTCTCGAGCGCCACGATCTTGGGCCGCCGACCGTATTCGAAGGCCTGACCGAGAACGTCGACTGGAACGACATCGTAAGGACGACCGCGATTGCCAACCTCTTCTTGGCCCCGTCTGGAATTTCGCTCGCCAAGATCGAGGCCAAGCTCCTGGGCGAGCTCGATTCTCACTATCGCCTCAAGGATCGCCTGCAGGCGGTGATCGGGTCCTACGATCACCTCATCCTCGACACGCCACCGACCCTGGGCATCGTCACCATGAACGCCCTGGTCGCCGCGACCCACGTCCTGGTGCCCGTGCAGTCGAGCTACTTCGCGCTCGAAGGAACCGACGACCTGCTGGAGACCATCGACAAACTCAAGTCGAGAGCCAATCCGGCCCTTCAGATCCTCGGCGCGGTGATCACGCTCCACGACAAACGGACCTTGCTGGCCAAGGACATTCACGACGAGATCCGGAAGGTTTTCGGCGAGAAGTTGTTCGACACCGTGATCACCCGGAGCGTTCGACTGGAAGAAAGCCCGGCGCACCGAGAGTCGATCTTCACGTTCGCTCCGAGGTCTTCGGGCGCATACGAGTACTACAAGCTGTCCGAGGAGGTGCTCTCCCGTGTCTAGCGCTACCGCCAGCCCGAGCAAGCGCGGACTCCCGAATCGGGTCAAGATGCGTCACGATCGTCACTTCGTCGAGGAGCTGGCAGCCCGCAGCGAGCCGAGCGTCGGCAGGCTGATCTCCGTCGCTTCGATCGAGCCCGATCCCCACCAACCGCGCGAGGCGATGGGGGAGCTCGATGAGTTGGTCCAGTCAGTTCGCTCCAAGGGCGTTCTCGAACCGATCCTGATTCGCCGAAACCCGGAGGCCTCCGAAGCTGCTCAGACGGATGGCGCAGGCGCCGCGACCTATCGGATCATCTCGGGAGAGCGCCGCTTCCGCGCCGCGATGGAAGCCGGGTTGCTCGAGATTCCGGCGATCGAAATGGACGTTGGCGACCAGGAGGCGCGCGAGATCGCGCTGGTCGAGAACCTCCAGCGCAAGGATCTGACGCCCTTCGAGGAAGCCGAGGCCTATCGGGCCCTCGCCGAGCTCTATAGCTACACTCACGAGCAGATTGCGTCTGCGGTGGGGAAGTCGCGGGTCGGTGTCACGGAGAGCCTGACCCTGCTCAAGATCCCGCCGCGCGTCCGCGACGCTGGTCACGCTCTCGGCGTGCAGTCGAAGTCGTTGCTGCTCGAGGTCATGAAGGCTGCCGACGAGGACGAGATGATCCGCCTGCTGGAGAAAGTCTCGAGTCTCGGGCTCAATCGGTCGGACCTCCGTCGCGAGGTGAAACGGAGCGCCGCCGCGCCGTCCCGACGCAAGAAGGCCTACACCTTCCGCTTCAAGTCTCCCGACAAGAAGTACTCGCTGTCGTTGTCGTTCCGTCAGTCGACCGTGGACCAGGACGATCTCATTTCGGCCCTGGAGCAAACGCTCGACGAGCTTCGGCGGCTGCGCGACGAAGAGCCTCCTTTGGGCTGAGACCAGCTCCGCGGGGTGGCCCTCTGCGCTGAGAAGCGGCGGCCCGGCTCCGGG
>JAQBHE010000025.1:0-4892 GCA_032128015.1 Holophagae bacterium | reverse complement strand
CCTTGAGCGTTCGGGTCCACGTCCGCGAGAAGGCTGACCCTTCGGACCTGCAGAACAGAGAGATTGTCTCGACAAACATCGACGGAGTTGCCGCCGACGTCCTCGAGGGCGACTATGCGCCGCCGCCTACCGCTGCCCGCTCTGCTGACCGGCGGGCAGCGGTTTCACCACTCAGACCAGGCGTCAGCATCGGCGCCGCAGGCGGCGCGACCGGCACGCTGGGCGCGATCGTCTTCGACAGCAAGACGATGCGACCGGGGATCCTCGGCAACCAGCACATCCTGGCACCGGACTCCTCGGCGAAACCGGGCTCGGCGGTCGTGCAGCCGGGGGAGGACGACGGAACGGATGGCGTCAAGACCGTGGCCTCGCTCAGCCGCTCGATTCTCGGGCTCGCCGGCGACGCCGCGTTTGCCCAGCTGGTCAAAGGCGTCGCCTTCGAGCTGCCGCTGTTCGGCACCGAAGTCACACTGTCCGAGGCGCGTATGCCGCAACTGGGCGAGACGCTGATGAAATCGGGACGTAGCACCGGCATCACTCGCGGGCGGGTCGACGGCATCGGCCGCTACAAGATCTCGCTCGGCGGCTTCGGGGTGCAGTTGATCGATGGTTTCTTGCTGGTACCTCTTGACGGCGACAGCTCCGGCGAGATCAGCGAACCGGGCGACTCCGGCTGTCTCTGGTACTCCTCGGACGGCGCCGGAGTGGGCCTTCACATCGCCGGAGAAAGCCGAGGGCGCGACAGGGCCATCGCGGGCTTCCTCCCGACGATTCTCAAGGCGCTCGACGTCGTGCTCCGAGCGAGCCCTCCCTAGGTACGGCGCCGGCGGCGCGAGCTCCGCGCCCCTGCTCGAGGTGCCGCTGGGCTCGAGCTTTCGCTGACCATCACCCTGGCAAACCCCAAGGCAACTTCGAACCGGTGCGCCGAAGACCGCTGTCCGAGCTGGTGTTCGAGGACCGCTGGGACCAACCCCCGTCGTGGGTCGCGGAACCCGCGGGCGACCAAGTCGCCGAGGTCGCCGGCAACCGGGTCGCCGCGGTCGACGTAGAATCCCGATGAACCCATCCGGGAACCCTAAGGCCTGCTCTCGATCGCAGCGGCAGGCGGAGCCTCGACCGTGCCCGACGAGCCCAACCCGCAGAGCCTCCGGGAGTTCTTCGATCTCTCGCCGGACATGTTGTGCATCGCCGGCACCGACGCTCGCTTCAAGCTGGTGAACCCCGCGTTCGAACGCAGCCTCGGCTGGAGCCGGGAAAAGCTGCTCAGCCAGCCGTTTCTCGATTTCGTGCACCCGGACGATCGCGAAGCCACTATCCTCGAAGTGAGCAAGCTCGCCGAGGGAATCCCGACGGTGTCGTTCGAGAACCGATACCGCCACTCCGACGGCAGCTACCGAGTGCTGCGCTGGACCGCTCAGCCCGAGCCCGAGACCGGCACCATCTACGCCGTGGCGCGCGACATCACCACCCGCAAGCGGCTCGAGATCGAGCTGGTTCGCGCGAAGGAGCAGGCTGAAGCGGCGACGGTTGCCAAGTCCGAGTTCTTGGCCCGGATGAGCCACGAGCTGCGGACCCCGGTCAACGGAATTCTCGGCATGACCGAGCTCGCTCTCGAGACCGTGACCGACCCGGGGGTGCGCGAGTACCTGCTGCGGGCGCGCGAGTCCGCCGATTCGTTGCTCATCCTGATCGCCGACATTCTCGACCTTTCGAAGATCGAAGCCGGCCGGGTCGAGCTCGCCGACCGCCCGTTCTCGCTGCGCCGCGGCATCGGCGAAGCGCTGCGGATCCTCGGCATCCAGGCCCATCGCCGCAACCTCGAGCTGATGGTCGATGTCGCCGCCGACGTCCCGGATCGGCTGGTCGGCGACCTCCAGCGCCTGCGCCAGATCATCGTCAATCTGGTGGCCAACGCCATCAAGTTCACCGAGCGCGGCGAGATCGTCCTGGCTATCGAGCACATAGTCGCGCCCGCTGCACCCGCCGCCACCGCAGACCCTAGTGGCGTCGTGCTGCGCTTCTCGGTTCGCGACACCGGCATTGGGATCCCCGCCGAACAGCTGACGACGATCTTCGACAGCTTCTCCCAGATCGACCCGGCCGCCAACCAGAGCCACAGCGGCTCGGGACTCGGGCTGGCGATCGCCACCCAACTCAGCCAGCTCATGGGCGGCAACTTGGAGGTCGAAAGTCGTTCCGGCGAAGGCAGTGTTTTTCGTTTCACCGCCCGGCTCGACCTTGATCCCGACGCCGAGGAAGCGCACGCGCTGCCACCGGAGCTGCGCGACGCTCGGGTCCTGGTGGTCGACGCAAATCCCCAACAGCGGCGAATCCTCGAACAGCGTCTTCACGACTGGGGACTGGAAACGGTGGGGGCCGCCGACGCCGCGGCCGCCCTCGAGCAACTGGACGGCGCCGTCGACAGCGACCGGCCCTTTCGACTCGCCCTGGTCGCGAGCCGACTCGCCGACGAGGACGGATTCTCGGTGCCCGAGCAGGTGCAGGACCGAAGTCTCGCGCCACCGCCTGCGATCGTGATGCTGCTGTCCACGGTGCGACAGGTCCCAGACATCCGGCGCTGCCGCGCGCTCGCGGTCGCCGGCTACCTGATCAAGCCGATCGACGAGACCGAGCTGCTCGAGTCGGTCGAGCGCGCGCTTGGCGGTCGCGCCTCAGCGGCAGATCCGAAACCGCTCACCCTCCACGCACCGCGGCGTTTGCGGGTGCTCCTCGCCGAGGACAGCCTGGTGAACCAGCAGGTGGTCAGCAGCCTGCTGGAGTCCCAAGGCCACCAGATTGCCGTGGTCGAGACCGGGGCTCAAGCGGTCGAGGCGGTGCTGCGCGAGCCCTGGGACCTGGTGCTGATGGACGTCCAGATGCCGACGATGGACGGGATCGAGGCGGTTACCCGGATCCGCGCCCAGGAGCCAGCGGGCCGCCACCTGCCGGTGGTGGCGCTCACCGCTCATGCCGACTCCGCGGATCGCGAGCGCTGCCTTGCCGCCGGAATGGACGACTACCTGGCGAAGCCGGTCCACCTCCGCGATCTGCTCGCGACCATCGCGCGTCACGTCGCTGCTGACGACGCCGGTGGCACTGTTGACCCGAGTAACACGATCGACCCCAGTGACCCTGTTGACCCCAGTGACACTGTTGACCCCATTGACACTGTTGACCCCATTGACCCTGGCGGGCTCGCGCTACCGCCGGCCCTGGCGGTACCCGCCGCGCTTGCCACCGATCGCTCGCGACTGGCCCGGATCGCGCGCTCGATCCTCGCCGAAGCACCGCCGCTGATCGACCGGATCGCGGCCGCCCTCGAGAGCGACGACGCGCAGACCGTCGCAAGCGCGACCCACCGTCTCCAGGCCTCGGTCCGGTACCTTCGATACCGCGACCTCGCAGAGCTGACCGATCGACTCGAGCGATTCGCCGCCGGCGCCGACCTCGTCGGGGCCGAGCACACCTTCGAAGCGATGGTTCCGACTCTGCGCGAGTTCCTGGCCGTCCTCGAAGACTTCGCCGGCTCTAGGAGTGAATGAACGATGGTCGCAGAAATCCTGGTGGTCGACGACTCCGCTGTCGACCGTGAAGTCATCGGGGCGCTGCTCGAGGACGAGGGCCACCGGCTTCGCTATGCCGAGAACGGCAAAGAGGCGCTCCTCGAAATCGGACGGTCGATCCCGGACCTGGTGATCACCGACCTGTTCATGCCCGAGCTCGACGGCCTCGAGCTGGTTCGGCAGCTGCGCGCCAGCCACCCTCGATTGCCCGTGATCCTGGTCACCTCGCGCGGCAACGAGGAGATCGCCGCCCAGGCCCTGCGCCGGGGCGCCGCGAGCTACGTCCCGAAGTCGGACCTACCGTCGGCGCTGGGCGACGCCGTCGCCGAAGTGCTCGACGCCGTGGGCCAGGTCCGCGAACGGCGGCGATTGATGAACGGTCTGGCGCACCTCGAGGCCTCGTTCACGCTCGAGAACGATCGCGATGCCTTTCAACCTCTCATCGCTTTCCTCCAAGAGCAGATGTGGCTGGTGAATCTGTGCGACGAGAGCGAGCTGACGCGGGTCGGCGTGGCGGTCGGTGAGGCGCTGATCAATGCCGCCGAGCACGGCAACCTCGAGCTCGAGTCCCAGCTCCGCGAGACCGACCGCGCCCAGTATCTCGAACAGGCCGCTGCTCGACGAGCGATCGCGCCCTACGACCAGCGCCGGGTCTGGGTGTCGCTGCGCATCGACCGCGAGCAGGCCTCGATCACGGTCCGCGACCAAGGAAAGGGCTTCGATCCACACTCGGTGCCCGACCCTACCGACCCCCAGAACCTACTCAAGGCCAGCGGCCGCGGCGTGATGCTGATGCGCACCTTCCTCGACGAGGTGCGCTACAACGACTCCGGCAACGAAGTGACGATGGTGAAACGTCGGCGATCCGCCAGCCCGGACGATTCGAAGAGTGCCCGGTAGCAGGCGGCGGCGGAGGTTCTTGCCTTGACCTCGACCCCCAGCGATATCGCAATCCACCCCTTTCGCAACTCTTTGCCCGGAGGTTCCGTTTGACCATCATCATCGGCTTTTTCTTCGGCGCTGGTGCGTACTTCATCGTGCGCTGCATCCTCGGCGGTCTCTACACCGTCGAGCAGAACGAGCGCGCCGTGGTCACCAGTTTCGGACGCGCCCTGCGCCTGGGCAACCTGACCACGCTCGATCTGCCGATCGCCCAGCATCTGACCGCGGATCACCAGCGGCGCTACCGCTTCCCCCAGCTCCAGGTGATCGCACCGGGCGGACCGTACTTCAAGTGGCCGTGGCAACGGGTACACAAAGTCGATGTCGCGATCCGCACCGTCAGCGCCGCCTTCGACCCGGAATCGCCGCAGGCCAACCGCGGCAACA
>JAQBHE010000024.1:0-18873 GCA_032128015.1 Holophagae bacterium | reverse complement strand
CGGCGGCTTCCTCACCACCGAGGCCGGCGCGCGAGCGCAGCTCGATACGCGGGTCGGGGCCGGCTGGGCGGACCGCGATCCGGTAGAGCTGGCGCTCGGGATCGTCGCTCGGCGGACACGACGCAACGAGCTCGGCGCACGATGCGAACCCGGCACGACGGGCGTCAGTGATGGTGATTCCCGCTTGCTCGATCGTTCGCACATCGTCGATCGCCAGCACTCCGCTCGCGGTCCGAAGGGTCCCGCCGCTCTTGACTGTCGGTCGCTTCCAGCGACGAAAGACGACGGTGATCTCCCCGCTTGCGATCCGTTCTCGTTCGTGACGCTTGAGCAACATGGGAGTCCTATCGTAGACGGTTGGCGTCGGTGGCGTGGATGCTCTCCTCCGCGCCGTCACGGCGTAGACTCTCCCGGCTACTCTGGAGATCGGATGCAGACTTGGCGACCAGTCTTGTTGGTTGGGCTCGGCGGCTTCTTGGGCTCGGCCGGACGCTACTTGGTCAGCGGCTGGGTGCACCGACTGATGCCGTTTGCAGGCTTTCCTTGGGGCACGCTTGCGGTCAACGCGATCGGCTGTTTCGCGATCGGCGTTCTCGGCGGTCTGGTCGACAGCCGCCAGAACTTGAGCGCCGACCTGCGCGGTTTCCTGCTGATCGGCGTCCTCGGCGGCTTCACCACCTTCTCGAGTTTCGCCCACGAGACGCTGGCGCTCGCCCGCGACGCCGAGCTCGCGCGCGCCATGGTCAACGTCGGCGCCCAGGTGGTCTTCGGGCTGGCCGCCGCCTGGATCGGCTACAGACTGGCTCGCGGGTGAGGTCGTGATGCTGCCGCGTGAAGGCCATCTGCTGCGGATCTTCATCGGCGAGTCGGATCGCCACGACGGCCAGCCGCTCTATCAGTGGTTGGTGCGCGAGGCCAACCGTCGCGGCCTTGCTGGCGCCACGGTGCTACGCGGTCTCGAAGGGTTCGGCGCCCACAGCCGGCTGCACACCGCGAAGATCTTGCGCTTGTCGACCGACCTGCCGATCATCATCGAGATCGTCGACACCATCGCCAAGATCGAGGACTTCCTGCCGGTGATCGACGACGTGGTCAAGGAAGGCTTGGCGACGATCGAAAAAGTGGACGTCCGCTTCTACCGCAGCGGGTCGAAGTAGCGCCCTTACAACCGTTCCCGATGAGGTTCGCTGGCTGTCTCCGCGGTACGGCGACGGTGCTCGTCGCCCTCCTTCTGTCGTGTCGGCCCGCCGCGCGCACCACGGCTCTCGAGACCTGGATCGAGCCGGTGACCGGCATGGAGTTCGTGCGCCTCCCCGCTGGCTCGTTCGCGATGGGATCGCCGACAACGGCGCCCGGGCACGAGGACGCCGAGACGCTGCACGAGGTGCGGCTCGCACACTCCTTTTTCTTGCAGCGGACCGAAGTCACGCAGCGCCAGTGGCAACGAGTGCTGGGCGCGAATCCGTCCCAGTTTTCGAAGTGCGGCGAGGACTGCCCCGTGGAGACCGTGAGCCTCCACGACATCGAGCACTTCCTCGGCGCCCTCACCCGGATCACCGGCGAGCTCTTCCGGCTCCCCACCGAAGCCGAGTGGGAGTACGCGTGTCGCGCCGGCGGCACCGCGCCGCCCTGGCCGCCCGCCGCGAGCACGGCGTCGGATCACGCCAACGTCGACGCCCGCTACCCGATGACCGGAAACCCGCGCGGCTCTTTCCTGGACACTCCGACCCCGGTCGGAAGCTACCCGGCCAACCCGTGGGGTCTGTTCGACCTCCACGGCAACGTCTGGGAATGGACCGCGGACCCGTACTGCCCCTACCCAGAAGGCCCGGTTGACGACCCTCGGCCCGAGTGCGGCGCGGAGCTGCGGGTGATCCGCGGCGGCAGCTGGACTTTCGATGTCGCGAGCGCGCGCTGCGTGACCCGCTACACCCACCGGCCCCAGGACTCAGGGTACAGCCTGGGATTCCGGCTGGTGCGAGAGTTGCCGTAGGATCCTGCGCCGTAGGAATCGTCTCGCCGCCCCATCCAGAACGTCGAGATCCCTCTGTCGGCAGATCGGACCGGCACCGCCGCGCCCCTCCGAGGGTAGCGCCCGACTTTGGGCACGCCGACGCTTGGGCGGCCGAGTGAGGAGCTGTCGGGGCGTTCGCCATTGCTGAAAATAGCCCTGACGTCGAGCGAGCGCGGTGTCGTCTCGTTCGGGCGCGGTGGGATTGCCGGCGTTCTCGCTCGTTCGTCGGCCGCCCAAGGTCGGCCGCTACCCCCGGAGGAACCCGAAGCCCTCGATGTGCGCGACAGTTCGCTCCTTGCTGCCAGACAACGACTGCCATTCCTGGAGCATAGGCAGCTCGTAGCCGCGACTAGCCGCCTGGCTCGGCCTTCGCCTTCACGCTCACCGCCGGCAATTCGAGCTCGCGCAGCCGCTTCTCGAAGATGGCGACGTCGTTGTCTTCGAGGGCTTGCAGCGCCGCGATGTGCTCCGCGAGCTCTTTCTCGACGTCACGCCAGCGGTCGTAGGCGTCCTGTCCAGGGCGCTGGTCGGCGCCGGTGATCATGCCGTGGAGGTAGCCGATCTGCTCCTCCAGCTGGGGCTCGACCTCGAGCCCGAACTTGCCGTCTGCGGTCTGGTGGAGCAGACCGTCGAGGCGCTCGAGCTCGGCCGTGATCCGCTTCGCCTCTTCAGCAAATGGGCTCTTCTCGGCGAGGTCCTCGCGACCGGTGTCGGCGCCGCGCTTGCACGCCGCTTCGAAACCGGCGCGCAGTTCGGCGATCCGATCGACCGCCGCGCTCAGTCGCGACCGACCGTCGCGCACCTGGGTGGCCAGCTCGAGCTGGGCGCGCAGGTCCTCGAGGGTCACTCCGGCAGCCGCGACGCGCGGGTCGATTCGCAGCTCGAGCGGCTCGGTCGCGCTCCACTCCCCCGCCGAAGCGGCTGTTGCAGCCGCCGTCAGGCGGACTTGATAAGCGCCGGGCACCGCCAGCGGACCGCCGCCTCCCGGACCCAGTCCGTCCGCGCGCTCGAACCCGGTGTGCTCGAGATCCCAAACGAAACGATGGAGTCCGCGGTTGGTCGCGAGCACACCGTTGCCGCCATCCCTGCCGCGTTCCCGACCACCCTCCTCGGCGCGGTCGCTGCTCGAAAACTTGCGGACAAGCGCACCTTCGTCGTCGAGGATCTCGACCACCAGCTCGCCCGCGAGGTCGGCGGCGAGCGAATAGTGGATGGCGGCTCCCCGGCGCGAGTACTCGGGCCCGTAGCCTGCAAATGACCGCTCCAGTGACCCGACCCAGCGCGCTCGGTACGCTGGACTCGGCTCGAACAGGTGGGTCGGCTGGTCGAGTATCTCGGCACTCAACTGACGCAGCGGCGACAGGTCGTCGAGGATCCAGAACGAGCGGCCCATGGTCGAGACCACCAGGTCGCCGTCGTGCAGGACCAGGTCGCTGATCGGGGTCACCGGCAGGTTGTTCTGGAACGGCTGCCAGGTCGCGCCGCCGTCGAACGACACGAAGAGTCCGAACTCGGTGCCGGCGTAGAGCAGACTCTCGCGCTCCGGGTCCTCGCGGACCACCCGCACCGGAAAGTCGGCGGGGATGCCGTTCTTGCCGTCGCTGAGCCTTCGCCAGCTGCGGCCGTAGTCGTCCGTGCGATAGAGGTAGGGCGCCCAGTCGTCGAGCTGGAAACGGTAGACCGCCGCGTAGGCGCGCCCGCGGGCGTGGCGTGACGCCTCGATCCGATTCACCCGGCCGCCCGGCGGCAGACCCGCCGGCGTCACCTCGCTCCAGGTAGCGCCGCTGTCGCGGCTAATGTGGATCGGACCGTCGTTGGCGCCCACCCACAAGACGCCGCGCTCGAGCGGCGACTCGGCGATCCAGTAGATCGCGCTGTAGACCTCCTCGCCACTGATGTCGCGGGTGATCGGGCCACCGGAGTAGCCCTGGGTCTCGGGGTCGTTGCGGGTGAGATCCGGTGAGATGGTCTGCCAATGACGCCCTTCGTCGGTGCTGCGGTGGACGAACTGGGAGCCGTGGTAGATCACCCCCGGGTCGTGGAGCGACAGGATCATCGGCGCGGTACGCTGGAACCGGTAAGGCATTTCGCGGGTGTCGTGCCCGTAGTTGAAATGCGGATACACCCAATATTCCGAGACCTGGCCGGTGTCGAGGTCGAAGACGCTATGCCGGCCCTTGCAACCGCCGTAGACCACGCCCGGACGTTCGGGATGGGGCACCACCGGCCCGGTCTCGCAGCCTGAAACCTCGAGCCAGTCCTGCTTGGGGTCGAGCGGGCGCCGCGAAATGTTGCTGGGGACCGAGATCGTGGAGTTGTCCTGCTGGGCGCCGTAGACCCGGTAGGGGAAGCCGTGGTCGACCTCGACCTGGTAGAGCTCGGCGGTCGGCTGGTTGGTCTGGGTCGACCAGCTCTTGCCGCGATCCTGGCTGATGTTGGCGCCGCCGTCGTTGCCCTGAATCATCAGCCGCGGGTCATCGGGGTGGATCCACAGCGCGTGGTTGTCGCCGTGGGGAGTCGCCAGCGCGGCGAAGGTCCTGCCGGCGTCGATCGAGATCCACAGGGTCTCGTTGTTGACGTAGACGGTGTTGGCATCGAGCGGATCGGCGGTGAGGTGGGTGTAGTACCACGGCCGGTAGGTCAGGCTCGTCTGGCCGTTGCGTAGCGAGAAACTGTCGCCGCCGTCGTCCGAGATGTAGAGCCCGCGGCCTTTGCCCTCGGCTTCCAACAGCGCCCACACCCGCCGTGGGTCGGCGGGCGAGATCTCGACTGCGATCTTGCCGACGACGCCTTCGGGAAGGCCCTTGGTCACCTTCTCCCAGGTGTCGCCGCCGTCGCGGCTGCGATAGAGACCGCCTTCTTCGCCGCCGCTGATGATCGTCCAGGGTTTCCGCTCGGCGCGCCAGGCGGCGGCGAAGATCTGCCGCGGGTTCCTGGGGTTGATCGCCAGGTCGACCACACCGGTACGCTCGGAGATGTAGAGCACCTTCTCCCAGGTGACGCCACCGTCCCTCGACCGGAAAACGCCGCGCTCGTCGTTGGGACCGAATGGATGGCCCAGAGCCGCGACGTAGACCCGGTCGGGGTCGCGCGGATGGATCGCGACGTCGCCGATCGCGCCCGAGTCGCGCAGCCCGAGGAAGGCCCAGGTCTTGCCGGCGTCGGTGGAGCGATAGATCCCGCGACCGGTGATGACGTTGCTGCGGATGCACGCCGAGCCGGTGCCGGCGTAGACCACGTTGGGATCGGAGTCGGCAACGTCGAGGGCACCGATCGAGCCGGTCGAGAAGAAACCGTCGGAGACGTTGCGCCAGGTGATCCCGAAGTTCTCGGTCTTCCACACCCCGCCGCCGGTGGCGCCCATATACCAGGTGCCGCGCTCTTGAATGACTCCGGTGACCGCGGTCACCCGGCCACCGCGGTGGGGGCCGATCAGCCGGAACGGAAGCTCGGAGAGAAACGCCGGATCGACCGCCGGCGCCGGCGTCTCCGACGCCGCGGGCGTCTCCGACGCCGCGGGCGCCGCGGTCAGCGGCGAGCCGGCGAGTGCGAGCGCGCACAGCGCCCATGTCCAAGCCCCAGGCCAAGAGCGCCGCTTGCGCTCACCACCCATCGTCGGAGCTCAGGGACGGACTTCGTAGTAGAGGTTGCTCGGGTCCTCGAAGTCGTGGAGCTTGAAGCGCGAGAACCCGCGCTCACGGGTCATCCCCTCGGCGACCTCGGGGTTGAAGCCGAGGGTGCCGAGGCCCAGGCCGCCGGGCTCGGAGAGCGCCGACGACATGCAGGCCGACACCGAAAATCCGTAGAGCAGCGCGAGCATCGGGTTCTTGAGATTCTGCTCGTAGCGCGGCTTGCTGCGGATGTCCTTGATCAGCCAGGTGCCATCGTCCTTGAGTGCGCCCCGGATCGCCGCGATCACCCGGTCGGGACGGGTCATGTCATGGATGCAGTCGAAGGTGATCAGGAAATCGTAGGTCGGCTCTTGCGGCAACTGCTCGCCGCTCAAAGTATGGAAAGAGGCGTTCTCGATCCCGGCGTCCGCGGCCTTTTGCTGCGCGCGGGCGGTGGCGTGTGCCGAAGGGTCATAGCCGTCGAAACGCGACTTCGGATACCCCTTCGCCATCGCCAGCAGCGCCACCCCGGCGCCGCAGCCGACGTCGGCGACCCGCGCGCCGTGCGCCAGCTTTTCGTGGACACCCTCGAGCGCCGGGATGATTTTGGGCACCAGGGCGAGACGGGCCCATGGTCCGAGCATGCGCTCGGTGCGATGGGCGGCAGTCGGACCGAGCTGCTGGTATGAAAGACCGATGCCGGTCTTGAACGCGTTGGCAAGCCCAGCGACCACCTCGGGATGGGTCGGCTCGCCGAACGCGCCGGCGGCAAAGAACAGGCTCCCCTGCTCATCGGCGAGCACCGCCGCCTGGAGCGGCGTCAGCTCGAAGCGGTCCTCGCCACGGTAGGTCAGAAGCTTCGCTGCCGCCTGGCCGCGCAGCCACTCGAGCAGCCAGCGCTCCACAAGACCGGTCCGCTCGGCAAGCTCACCGGCCGTGACCGGCCCAGCGCCAGCGAGCGCGCGATAAATCCCGAGACGATCGCCGAGGTGGACCATCAGCGACACCATCTCGCCCTGCTTGTACGACCAGACCTGGAACGCGAACTCTTTGAGCGCGTCGACGTCGAAGCCAGCGGAGGGGGCGTGGGGGGCGCTCGATTCGGTCATCGGTTTCGTCCTTTGGTGGTGCGGTCTTGGGCGGCGGCGCGGCGATCCCAACTATAGCGGCCGGCGGGCTTGTCCCTTCCTCGAATACTCAGACAGATCGTCCCGATGTCTGCCCGTTGAACACCAGATCGGGTCGCAGGCGGGCGAAGAGCTGAGGGTAGTCCTCGAGGCGTAGAACGCGCTCGGGGCGGGCGCTGAACTGGCGCACGAAGTCCTCCGCGTCGACCACTGAGAGCACCGTGACTCGAGCCTCCTCGGCGAGCCGGGACAGCGTGTCGGAGAACAGAAAACGCGCAGCACCTCGCCGCGGCCGGCGACGATCACGACGTGTGGTCTGGTGCTCAGTGCCGTCACTCTTTCTCAGCGCTCGCCGCGAGCTGGCGGCGCAGATGTTGGTGGATGAAATCGGCCATGACCTGATTCTCCTCCCGATTGGGGTGGGCCTGTAGAGGATAGACGTCCCGCCACCAGATCAGGCCGTGGTCCGCGGCGTAGGCCGTCATGGGCTCCTCCATGTCGACGTAGTCGATCCCTAGCTCGTCGAGCAGGCCGCGCATGAAGAGCTCCTCCCATCCCTCGTGGATCAGATGATGCGTCTGGGGGAAGAGCACGAACGTCAGTCCGATGCCGTATGCGCGGCACTCTTGTCGGATCTTCTCCGTCAACTGCCGTGTGAGGAGCTTCTTCTCCTCTCGTCTCGCCGAAGTCTGCGTGGGATGAAGGCCGTAAAGGTGCCGCGTGGCCCAACGCGTGGCCAGCCCCCGGCGGACCAGTCCCCGACCCGCGGAGAGGAGGTAGCTGGTGACTCGGGGAGGATAGAGTTCAAGCCATTTCTCGTAGTCGGCGGGAATCGGCACGCCGCGGAGCACGAGGTCCTCGCCCTCCACCTCGAAATACGGCTTGGGGCCCTGGTTCACGCGAAAGAGGAGCCTGTTGAGGTCGGCGTAGAGAAGTCCGATCAGGACGTGCTTAGGCTGCAGCTCGGCGCTCGCCCATTGCAGGTAGAGATACATCTGGTCCAAGCCGTAACCGCGTACTCCGAGATTAAGCACCAGGTGGTCAGCGAGCTTCTCGTCCAAGAGCTGGGGGATCTTGTAAGCCGCCTCGGTATTACCCTCGACGAAGGAGTCGCCGAAGAAGAGGATCTTCTCGCGCTGGTCGTCGAGGTAGCGGACCTCGGTCAAGATTCCGAATGGGTTGTCTGGGGTCCTCGCCGTCGCGGTTAATCCGAGATGCGGGTGGAACTGCGGGGGTATTCCCATCCGCACCCGGGCTTTCCTGTGGAGCCTGAGCAACAGACGCTGCTTGGTGTCGTTGACGTTGGCATTGCCGAGGTATCCGCACAGGTGCCTTGCCATCGGCTCGAGTGCCGGCAGGGCGAAGATCACACGCAGTCCCAGCTCCGTGAGCAGAAGGGTCAGCAGGACGGAGCCTGCGAAGGCCGCTAGCCGTCTGTATCGTCGCAGAGGCTTCATTGGAGCGGCTCATCAGGACCACGATCCGCGCTCGGCCCGCCGCGGCCGACGCTGAGCCCCGCTGCTGCGTAAACACACAGAATCGGAGTGAGCGGTACCCTGAACCGGGAATAGGCTTCGGGTCCCGCGGAGATCAGGAGCAGGTAGAGAAAGACAAGCCCCAGAAAGCCGTGCTCGAGGCTCAGGGACCGTTGCTGCCAGAGGCGGTATCCGGCACGAACCGCCCCGAAGAAGAGCAGCAACAAGTAGCCCAGCAGGATCAAGAAGGCCGACCACGACAGGGTGCGCCCCATCACCCAGCGATCCACGTACTCGCTCGGGTCAAGCCGCAAGAGATCCCCCAAGGGGCCAGTGGCAGGTATGGGCAGACCGAGCATCGCCATCAGAGAATGCTCCGGCGTGCTGAGCAGGATGGCACCGAGCGGACGGAGGTGGGTGCGTGCGAAGAGCACCGGATGGGCTTTCACGAGAGCCAGGCCCTGCCGCTGCCAACGCTGGCTCAGCTCCTCGGGAGAAAGCCCCGCCGCTTTCGGGTGGACCTCGGTGTACCTCTTGTAGCCGAGGCGTCGCCGGGCTTCCTCGAAGCTGATCCCGTCGCGCAGCGCCAGAACGGCGGCCCCCCGGAAGAAGAGCATGTTGATCCCGGCGACTTGGCTGAGCACTGGCACCCCGGTCCGCAGCTCGTTACGCAGTTGCCAGCCACCGACAAGGAGTACGAAGGGGACTACGAAGGCGAGCGCCGCGGCCGCGGTCTTTCGCAGACCGGCGCGCTGACGTACGCAGACCAGGACCATCCAGAGCGCCAGCGGGCCGACGAGGTAATAAGCGATCGGACGTACCAGGACACTCGCGGCGAAGGCGACTCCGGAGAGCGCACCCCACCGAAGCCGCGGTGCGGAGCGTCGAAAACGGACGCCGCAGACGAGTGCGGCGGTGAGCAGGAAGGTGAACAAGGTCTCCGTGAGCAGCCACAGGGAGTAGACGAAAGAGGCGAGGTCGAGCGCCAGAAGGAAAGCGGCGGCGTGACCGACGCGGCGGTTCCAGAGCTGCGCGGCGAGGCCGTAGACGAGCACCAGCGTTCCCAGGCTGAGCACGATCTGCGCCACGACCACGGCGATGGGATGGTGGCCGGCGAGGCCGTAGACCGCGGCAATGAAGAGCGGATAGCCCGGCGTGCGCAGAGTGGCGGGGCTCTGCGGATGCTGCGGTGAGTCGGCGTAGACGCCGTGGGTCAGCAGAGCTTCGGCGGGCCCGATGTAGCTCGCGGAGTCGCCGGCCACGAAAGGAGTCGGGTCGGCCGATACGGCCCACCAAGCGACCAGAGCCTTGAGGCCGAACGACGCGATCAAGACGAGCAGCAGTGGCCGGTGCGTCATCATGCGCTCAGGCCGTGAGCGCCTGGCGGCAGGCGACACGAAATTTTCTCGCCGAATTCCCGGGCGCGGCGGCGAGCCGCATCGCGTCCCTCGTTTCCCGGCCCGGCGGACGGCAGGTCGCCCCGGACCACCGCCATCAGCTCTTCTGCCAGATCCTGCGGCCCCTCGATCTCGAGGCCACCGTAGTCGATGGCCCGGTTGCCGGCGCCCTGGGCGGTGGGGCTGGGTTGGTGGCGCGGCGGCGGCCCGGCGATCCGCACCATGTCGATCTCGGCGAGCTCGCCCAAGCGAAGCAGGAACGCCAGGTCGTCGACCTGGCGATCGAGCTCGTCGAGACGTTGGCCCACGGCGTCGTTCTCGCGCTCGATCCGGTCGCCGAGAGCAGCGAGCGGATCGGAAGGCGGCTCGCTCTGCGCGGCAAGCGGCGCCTCAGCCAGAAGAATGGCCAGGCCCAGGAGCGCCCCGAGGCATCGCACACGACTGGTCATCGAGAACATCGCGATCACCGTCCCTTTCCTTCGATCTTGGCAACCGCCCGGTCGATCGCGGTCTCGAGCGCCGAGGCGATGCGCTCGATCTCCTCGTCGCCGAGGATGAACGGCGGACCGATGCACACCACGTCGTTGGCCGGAGGATTGCCGCCGGGGTAGAAGAACACGCCGTCTTCGAGCCCGGCCATGACCACCTTGTCGACCAGCCGCGCCTGTTGCGGGAACGGCGCGAGAGTGGCGCGATCGCGCACCAGCTCGACCCCGTAGAGCAGGCCGCGACCGCGGATCTGGGCGACGTGGGGATGATCGTCGAGGGCGCCCAGACGCTCGCGCAGCCGCTTTCCCATGGTCGCCGCGCGCTCCACCAGGTTCTCGCGCTCGACGATCTCGAGCACTTTGTCGGCGGCGGCGCAGCACGCCGAATGAGCGCCGTAGGTGTAGAACATCACCTGATCGCCGGCTGCAGCGATCGGCGCCACAACTTCTTCGCGGGCGCAGATCGCGGCGAGCGGCGCGTAGCCACTGGTCAGACCCTTGCCGCCGACCAGGATGTCGGGAACCACCCCCCAGTGGTCGACCCCGAAGCGCCGACCGGTGCGACCGTAACCGGTCATGACTTCGTCGGCGATCAGCAGCACGCCGTGGCGGCGGCAGATCTCGGCGACCCGCGGCAGGTACTCGTCCGGGGGCACCAGGGCGCCGGCGTTCGAGCCCACGATCGGCTCGGCGACGAACGCCGCTATGGTCTCAGGGCCGACTTGCTGAAACAACGCTTCGAGCGAGTCGGCGCAAGCGACCTCGCAGCTCGGGTAAGTCTTGCCCAGCGGACAGCGCAGGCAGTAGTGAGCGTGCGCCTTGGGCTGGTCGACCAGCCACGGCTCGAAGCCCTCGCGCCGCTTGTGGTGACCGCCAATCGCCAGAGTGGCGAGGGTGGTGCCGTGGTAGGACAGCTCGCGACCGATCACCCGGTGACGCTCCGGTCGCCCAGCCGACAGGTGATGCTGGCGAGCGAGCCGGATCGCCATGTCCATCGCTTCCGAGCCGCCGCTCGCGAAACCGATGCGGTCGAGGCCGGGCGGCAGCCAGCGGTCGACCAACCGCTCGACCAAGCGCACCCGGGCGGTGGTCGCAAACGGTGGCACGACATAGGAGGTCTCGGTCGCCGCCCGGGCGTAAGCGTCGGCGACCTCGCGCCGTCCGTGCCCGATCGAGACCACGATCGCGCCGCCGGCAGCATCGAGGATCTTGGTACCGTCGGGCCGGTAGAGGTAGCAGCCTTCGCTGCGCACCACTTCGAGCGCGGTGGGAGTCTCGCGAAGGAAGTTGTAGCGGCTCGAGCGCAACGGCGGCGCCGTGCCGATCGGGCTCTCGGTGATGGTCATTCGCGGCTCCTCGGAGTCTGGCGTGCAGTCGCGCGATCATACGGAATGGCGGAGCGCGCTCGACGGCGGTGCCGGATCACCCGATAATCTGAGCTCCACCCGGACGAAGGAGGCACACCAATGACCCTCGAAGGCAGACTTGCACTGGTGACCGGCGGCGGCCGCGGGATCGGTCGCGCGATCGCCCTCGCGCTCGCCGAGGACGGAGCCGATGTCGCCGTGAACTACCGGCGAGACCGCGACGCCGCGAGCGAGGTGGTGGGCATGATCCGCGCCCTCGGTCGCAAGAGCGCTGCCTTCGCGGCTTCGATCGATGACCGCGATCAGGTCGCCGAGATGGTGGAAGCGATCGGACGCGAGCTCGGCACACCGTCGATCCTGGTCAACAACGCCGGCATCGCCTCGCGCGGGCTCGCGGTCGAGCACACCGACCCGGCGGAACTCGAGCGGGTGATGCGGGTCCACGCGCTCGGTCCGCACTTCTTGTGCCAGCAACTGATCCCGGGGATGCGCGGCCAGGGCCGCGGCGACATCGTGATGATCTCGAGCGTCGCCACCCTCCACCACGCCGCCAACGGCGCGCCCTACAGCATGGCGAAAGCGGCGATGGAAGCGCTGGCCCTCACCCTCTCCAAAGAGCTGCGGCCAGACGGCATCCGGGTCAACATCGTGGCTCCGGGCCTGGTCGAGACCGAGATGGGCCGGCGGTTGATCAAGGCGCGGCGCGGCATCGACGACCTGCGCGAGCTCGATGCCGAGATGCCGTTCGGCCGGGTGTGCCAGCCCGAGGACATCGCCGGCGCGGTGCGCTACCTGGTGTCCGAGAACGCCTCCTACGTCACCGGCGAAAAGATCAACGTCCACGGCGGCGGGCGTTAGCCTCGGCACTACGGGCCGGCTGTCGCCACCGAGCTACTGGGCTCTTGCGCCGGGAGCTCGATTCCGAACGCGGCGTTTAGTAGTCGGCGTCGGCCTCGTCATCGGAGACGATCGGCTCGGCCAGCAGCTCGCGCCAGAGGTCGAAGGCGCCGGGGCCCGCGTCGAGACGTTCGAGCGCCCGTGAGACCGGACCGACCTCTGCGCGCAGCTCCGGCTGGGCAAGCAGGAGCCGCCGCACATCGGCGAGATCCGTGCCACCTTTCGGCGCGAATCTCCGCTGCCCGAGGGCGATGACCTTCATGGCCAGCAGGATGTCGATAGGGACATAGCGGATGCCGTCGCGCTCGGTGACCTCGCCCAGCGGCAGAACGGCTCGACGCACATCCGCGAAGTGGCGGTTGCCTTCCCCGCGGACCTGGTAGACGCGGAAAGCCCGACCCGAGGCAAGCCGACGCGAGCTCACCGCGATGCCGAAGCGCTCGTGGAGGAACCTCGTCAGCTCCTCCGCAAGCTCCGCCGGACGCTCGGTCAGGACGTCGACATCCTGGGTCATGCGTGGAGTGCCGGTATACAGGTTCACTGCCTGAGCCCCGAACAACACCACGTCACGGCGCCCACGGCAGAAGTCGAAGATCGACTCGTGCACGTCGCTCAGCGGCAGCGGTTCCCGCATGTGGTACTCCGTGGCAGACAGCATGGCGCGCCTTTCAGTGATGCTAGCAGCGGCCGGCGGAATGGTGCTCGCGATTCCGGGACTTGGCGGGATCGACCGACGCGCTAAGATCGAACAACCCATCCCGAAAGGAGCCCGCTCATGTCACTACGCCGAGCCACCGTCGCGATCCTCTGTGTGGTCGCCATCGCCGTTGCCCTGCCCGCGTTCGCTCACAACATGTCGCCCCGCGCCACGGTCTCGCAGATGGTGGGGATGACCAACGTCAGCGTCGACTACGGCCGGCCCGGGGTCAAGGACCGGGCGGTCTGGGGTGAGCTCGTCCCCTATGGCGAGGTGTGGAAGACCGGCGCCGACAAGATGACCACGATCACCTTCGACAAGCCGATCAAGGTCGAAGGCCACGAGCTCGCCGCCGGCACCTACGGGATCCTGTCGATCCCCGGTGACAAGACCTTCACCTTGATGATCACCAAGCGCGCCGACATCCACCGTCCGAACACCTACACCGAAGCCGACGACGCGCTCCGTCTGGAGCTGGTTCCCGAGATGGCCGAGCACCAGGAGCGCCTGCAGTTCACCTTCGAGAGCCTCGAGATGGCCAGCGCCGACCTGGTTCTACACTGGGAAAAGAAGAAGCTGCGGCTGCGCCTCGAGGAAGTCGGCGGCCACCCGTGAAAGCGACCTGGAAGGGAGTCGTGCTCGCCGATAGCGCGGACACGTTGGTGGTCGAGGGCAATCACTACTTCCCGGCCGAGTCCCTGATCACCGAGCATTTCCAGGCGAGCCCGACCCACACCACCTGTCCGTGGAAGGGAGTCGCGTCGTACCACAACGTGGTGGTCGCAGGTGAGACCAACCGCGATGCCGCGTGGTTCTACCCAGACCCCAAACCCGCCGCGGCGCAGGTTCGGGGGCGGGTGGCCTTCTGGAAGGGAGTCGAGGTCGGGTCCTGAGCGAGCGGCGCATCGATGTGCGCACAGATGCCCAGACGTCTGCCCAGATGGCTGCCCCGGCGACCGACTTACCGATGACCGACCTTCGGCCTGGCCGGCATGGCTGGTCTCGCCGCGAGCTACTCGGTTCGTCGGCGTGGGCGCTCGCGGTCCTGGCCGGCGGGCCCCAGGCTCTCGGCGGGCGACTGGCGCCAGCGATCCGCAGCGACGACGATGATCGGATGACTCGGATGACCTGGTTCCGCGACGCCCGCTTCGGGTTGTTCGTGCATTGGGGGCCGTACTCGATCGCCGGCGTCGAGGCGTCGTGGCCGATCATGGTCCCGGAGCTCGCCGGACTGATCGGCCCGGACCAGGCGATCTCCGAAGCCGACTACGTGGCGCTCGCCGAGCGCTTCGATCCCCGCGGCTTCGACCCCAAGGCCTGGGTGCGCTTCGCGCGCGACGCCGGCATGCGCTACCTGGTGATCACCGCCAAGCACCACAACGGTTACTGCCTGTTTGACGCCCCGGGCACCGCCTACAAGATCACCAAGAGCCCGTACGGTCGCGATCTGCTCGCCGAGCTCTCTTCGGCGTGCGCCGCCGACGGGTTGCCCCTGGGCTTCTACTACTCCCCTCCCGACATGCACCACCCGGGCTACCGCGACACCGCGCGGCCGGCGGTCGAGAACTGGATGGGCGAGCCCGGCCGAACCCAGTGGGCCGGCTACCTCGACACCATGGAGGCCCAGCTCCGTCACCTCCTCACCCACTATGGCGAGGTCGCGGTGCTGTGGTTCGACGGCCTGTTCGAGCACGACAAGTACGACCCGCCCCGCTTCCATCGGTTGATCCGGGAGTTGTCGCCAAAGACCCTGGTCAACGACCGCCTGGGCGCTGAGCTCGGCGACTACCTGACCCCCGAGCAGGCGGTGCCGCTCGGAATCCCGGTTCGCCGCACCGCACCCGCGCCCGAGATCACGGCCGACCAGTTCCGGGGGTTCCTGCGCCTGTTGACCTCCGGCGCTTCGGCCGAGCAAGTGGGCGCGCTGTTCGAGATGGCCCAGCGCTCACGCTTCCCCACCGAGCCTTTGCCGCCGCCCGAGCGCTTCCAACCCTGGGAGAGCTGCATGACCTTGGGGGCGACCTGGTCGTACGACCCGCTCGAGCGTCAGCTCAAGTCGAGCGACACGGTGATCCGAACCTTGGTCGAGACCGCGAGTCGCGGCGGTAACCTGCTGCTCAACGTCGGTCCGAAGCCCGACGGCACTTTCCCGGATTCCGCGCGCGAGATCCTGGAGCCGGTCGGTCGCTGGCTCGCGCGCCACGGCGAGGCCATCTTCGGCACCACCTACGGTCCGCTCCAAGGGGTCGAGGGCCTGCGCACCACCTCACGCGACTCGCAGGTGTACGTCCACATCTTCGAGCGCCCCGATCCGCCCCGGCTGCATCTTCCCGACCTCGGCACCGCCGTGCGCTCTGCTCGGTTGCAGCCGGACGGACCGCAGCTCGAGGTCGCGCGTACCGAGACCGGTCTCGACATCGACTTCGTGACGGTGCCGCTCGACGACACCGTCCCCGTGGTCGCCCTAACCCTCGAACACTGACCTTCCCGCCGGCCAACGGCCGACGAGCCGTGGCCGACGCTGCGGCTCAGGCCCGCGCAAGTGCTTGCTCGAGGTCGCGGACCAGATCGGCCACAGTCTCGAGGCCGATCGACAACCTCACCACTTCTGGCCCCGCGCCCGCCGCCAGCCGTTGCTCATCGCTGAGCTGGCGGTGGGTGGTCGACGACGGATGAAGGATCAGCGATCGAGCGTCGCCAACATTCGCGAGGTGCGAGAACAGATCGCAGCCTTCGACCACCCGGATTCCGGCCTCGAAGCCGCCGGCGACTCCAAACGTGAACACCGAGCCCGCGCCGAGCGGCAGGTACTTCTCAGCACGCTCGCGGTACGGACTCGATTCGAGCCCCGCATAGGACACCCACTCGACCTTTGGGTGGCCCTCGAGAAAACACGCGACCTCGAGAGCATTGCTGCAGTGACGTTCCATCCGCAGCGCCAAGGTCTCGGTCCCGAGCAAGGTCTGGAACGCGTTCATCGGCGCCATCGTCGCGCCGAGGTCGCGCAAGCCCACGGCATGCGCGTGGGTGGTGAACGCAAGGTCGCCGAAGGACTCGAAGAATGACAGACCGTGGTACGCCGGCTCGGGGAGCACGAGGCCGCCGAACTTGTCGTTCTGGCCCCAGTCGAACAGACCGCTGTCGACCACCGCGCCGCCCATCGAGGTGCCGTTGCCGGACAAGAACTTGGTGGTCGAGTGCACTACCAGGTCGGCGCCCCATTCGATCGGCCGGCACAGGTACGGCGTCGCCAGGGTGTTGTCGACGATCAGCGGAATCCCGGCGGCGTGCGCGAGCTCGGCGAGCGGCTCGAGATCGATCACCACTCCGCCCGGGTTGGCGAGGCTCTCGACGAAGATCGCCTTGGTCTCGGGACGCAGCGCCGAGCGCACCGCGTCCAGGTCGTCGACATCGACGAAGTCGGCGTGCCAGTCGAACTTCTTGAAGGTCTTGCCGAACTGGGTGATCGAGCCGCCGTAGAGACGGTGAGAGGCGATGAACCGATCGCCTGGTTCCATGAACGCAAAAAAAGTGAGCACCTGGGCGGCATGGCCAGACGCACAGCAGGTTCCACCGCGGCCCCCTTCCAGCGACGCGATCCGCTCTTCGAGTGCTGCGACCGTCGGGTTGGTCAGCCGCGAGTAGATGAAGCCGAAGGTCTGGAGGTTGAACAGCGACGCGGCATGGTCGGCGTCGTGGAAGACGAAACTGGTGGTCTGGTAGATCGGGGTCTGACGCGACCCGGTGACCGGCTCGGGCTGAGTCCCGGCGTGGATCATCCGAGTCTCGAAGCCGTAGCGGTCCCGCCGTTCGCGCTTCACCGGCCGGTCCTCAATTCCTAGCGATCGCCGATTCGCAGCCGTGGCCGCCGGCTCGAGATGATGCCGGTGTTGACCCCGCCCCACGCCAGCTCGCGATGTAGGCGTCCCCACTCGATCTTCGGGCAGCGGTCCATGATCACCACCAGACCCGCGGCCTCGGCGCGGCGCGCCGCCTCTTCGTTGACCACCCCGAGCTGCATCCACAGCACCCAGATGCCCTTGCTCCGCGCGAGCGCGATCGCCTCGTCGGCGACCGCACCGGCGGCTTCGGAGTTGCGAAAGACGTCGACCATATCGATCGGTCCCGGGACCTCGGCCAGTGTCGCGAACGCCGGCTCGCCGAGGATCTCCCCGGCCGCCGCCGCGACCTTGGGGTTGATCGGGATCACGCGGTATCCTTTGTCCTGGAGGTACTTCATCGCGAAGAACGACGGTCGCTTCCAGTTGTCGCTCGCCCCGACCATCGCGATCGTCCGCACCCGACCAAGGATGTCGCTCAAGAGCGCATCGCTGTAGTCTTGCCCTGTCATCTCTCTCTGGCTACGATCGGTCCTGGCATCATCGAGAATCGTAACAGCGCGGCCGAAGAACCCGCGGTACACTTTTGCCGTGAGCCCAGACAAACCGAAGACTACCGTTGCCGGTGACGGCGACGCCCGGGACGACGACCCCGCTAACGGGGAAGGCGAACCCGAATCGGCGACGACGCCCAAGCCCGATGCCGACGCGTTGCTAGCGATCGCCGGCAAGGTCCGAGAAAAGTTCAGCAACCGGCGCTGGTTCTGCGGGGTCGGCATCACGCGCGACGCCAGCGGTCCCAGCCTGCGACTCGATGTCGACCCGGACTTCCAGGACGACGACGACATCCCGGACACTTTCCAGGGGTTCGAGCTGGTGGTGACGCCGTTCTCGGCGCACAAGCCGCGACCCGGACGTCCCCGCACCGAGGACGAGACCTCCGAGGTCGCGGCCGAGCCCAACTCCGGGAGATGGACCGGACGACGCCGATGACTCCGCACCGCGGTTCCTCGAGCCCCGCGACCGCGGGGCGCTCGACGGTCGCCGCGGTCTCGCTACTCCTCGCACTCGGCGTTTGGGCACTCGGGGTTTGGGCACTCGGGGCCCCCGCCGCGGCAGCGGAGGATCCGCCCGACACCGATTGGAAGGTCACCACCGGCGACCAGGCCAGCCGCCGCTACTCGGCGCTCGACCAGATCGACCGCAACAACGTCGCCCGGCTCGAGGTCGCCTGGCGCTGGTCATCGCCGGACAATCGGCTGGTCGCGAGCGACCCGCGCTTCGAAAGTCCACGCCTGCGTCCCGGCAGCCACGAGGTCACGCCGCTCAAGGTCGGTGACCGGCTCTACGTCACCACTGGACTCAGCCAACTCGCAGCAATCGACGCCGCGACCGGCGAGACGGTCTGGACCTACGACCCCGAGGCCTACCAGCACGGCCGACCGACCAACCTCGGCTTCGTCCACCGGGGCGCTTCGTACTGGGCCGATCCGGAGGCGCCGCGGTCACCCGGGCGGCTGTTCTACGCCAGCGGTGACGCGTTCTTGCGCGCGATCGACGCCGGCACCGGCGAGCCCGTCGGCGCATTCGGCGACCGCGGCCAGGTCGACCTGGTGGCCGGCCTGAGACGACCCGTCGAACGCCGAAAGTACACGGTCAGCTCGCCGGTGATGCTGTGCGGCGACGTCGTGGTGGTCGGCTCGTCGATCTCGGATGGCCCCACCGAGCCCACGGCGCCGCCCGGCGACGTCCGCGGCTTCGACGCCCGCACCGGCTCGTTGCGTTGGACCTTCCATTCGGTCGCCCAGCCCGGCGAGCTCGGCTCTGACACCTGGCGCGACGGCGCCGCCGAGTACACCGGCAACGCCAACGTCTGGACCTTGATGAGCGCCGACGAAGGGCTCGTTGTTGGGCGTCGCGGCGATCGGCAGGACGCCGGTCAGCGTCGCACCCGGCCCCTC
>JAQBHE010000023.1:0-7545 GCA_032128015.1 Holophagae bacterium | reverse complement strand
AACCCGTTGGCGATCTGCGTTCCCACAGGGTTTACCAGCTCAACATGGAGCCGGTACCGGAAGTCGCCCGCCGTGGTCTGCGCCTCGGTCCCCGTGGTGATCGTGACATTGAACCACTCGTTATCCGGGAGCTCGTTCGGTCCCAAGGACGAAGAGCCTTTGAACGGACCCTGGACCACCTGGGTGCCGGTGACGGTACCCTCAGGATCCGCGAGCACGGTGAACTGGAAGACGGGCACCGCAAAAGGGTCGGGGTCGACGAGGGTCGACGGGTCGCTAGGGCCAGCAATTCCGGCGTCCCAGTGCTGGGAGAGGTCTACGCTCTTCGCCTGAGCATCACCGTCGAAGATGCCCACTTCGAAGGACGTGGTGCCCGCGGGGACGAAGAACGACAAGTCGAGTGTCGGATCGCTCATGGTCCTAAAGTTCGGACCCGCAGAAATCACCAGCAGGCGTGAATCGTCGGCGGCACAGGACGGCAGGCACTTGTACTGCGCGGTCGCCGAGCTGGTGACCGCCAGTACGAACACGGCGGCGATCAGCACCGAAAGGCGCAAGCACCTGCGAAGGCCGGTTGCCAGTCGTTGATTCGGAGGGCGGATGGGGGCGATGCTCGGCACTCCAACGGCCAAGACTTCATGTGAGCTCATGCTGATTCTCCTCGACGGTTCTCCCGCGGTGGCACTCTGCCCCACAGGTAATTCGGAATCGATCATCCGGCGGCCTCGCCGGTTTTGGGTCGTTCGGCACCGAGAGCCCTCTCGTCGGCCTCGAGCTGACGCCGCACTTGCTCCGCGAGCGACGACGGGTCATTGAGGTAGCTCTCCTCTCCGGTCTTCAGGTTGCGCACATAGCCGCGGAGCACGGGCTCCGCGCCCGCGGACTCTCTTGGTTCCAGCCAAAAGCGAACCAGCAACGACACGCCGGACGCGTTGCCGGCTCCTGGCATTGTCGTGGCCCCCGGATTCCGAGTACGATCGTTCGCCATGCCGGGAGCCTCGCAGTCGTGCGTCAGGACAGCGTCAGGACCCAAGATCGGCCTTGGCGCCATGAGCGGAAGCTGTTCTGTGATGGGATTGGCGTGGACCACTCGAAGAACCCTCAGCTGACCGCGAAGACAGTCTGAACGAGCTCCGTCAGCCCGGCGTCAGGGACCTCCGGACGTAGAAACTTGTATTTCTTCTTAATCTCGATAATCTGTTTGATTGACGATGAACGCGATCCGACCGCCGCTCAGCGCTGGCACCCGAGTCCGGATCCCGCAGCGAGTCGTTTCGCGCGAAGTGGCCGGGGAGACCGTGATCCTCGAGCTGGGCCGCGGTCACTACTACGGGCTCGATGAGATCGGTACCCGGATGTTCCACTTGCTCGTGGAACATGGAACGCTCGGGGGCGCACTGACCGCTCTCGTGAGGGAGTACGAGGTCAGCGAGCACGACCTCCGCGCAGATCTCCTAGAGTTCGCCGCCGGGCTGGTGGACCGGGACCTCCTCGAGGTCCTCGATGGCTAAGCTGCGCACCGAGCGGAAGTCCTTTTCGCTCCCACCATGAGCGGGATCTGCGGCATCGTCGATCTCGAGGGCGCGCCGGTAGAGGTCGGAAACCTCCGGGCGATGGCGGAGTACTCGTCCTACCGCGGCCCCGATGGCGTGGGCTACCGCTTCGCTCCCGGAGCGGGAATGTGCCATCTGGCGCTCGACACCACTCCTGAAGCAGTCGAAGGTGAGCAACCCCTCGAAGTCGAGCAACCTGCCCTACTAGCCACCATCGACGCACGCCTCGACGACCGCGAATCGTTGGCGAGTCGACTCGGGCTCGCGGGCTCGAATCAGGCTCTGTCGGATGCGCGGCTGGTCGTCGCCGCCTATGTCAAATGGGGCGCACAATGCTGCCAGGAGCTGCTCGGCGACTTCGCGATCGCGGTCTGGGATCGCCGAGACCAGACCCTCTTGCTCGCCACCGACTGCCTCGGAATCCGGCCGTTGTTCTACTCGCAACTGGGCCCACTCATCGTATTTGCTTCGGAGGCCCAGCAGGTCCTGCAGCACCCGGCCGTCCCGTCGTCGCTCGACCAGTTCAGCGTCGCCGCGTTCCTCTGCGGCGAGTTGACTCTGCCCACCGGGCGAACGATGTTCGAATCGGTGCGGCGCCTGCCGGCGGCACACCGGCTCGTCGCGAGCCGCGACGACGTGCGCATCGAACGGTACTGGCGACCCGATCTTTCGTCGCGAACCCGAAGCCGAAACCCGAGCGACGACTCGGATCGACTCCGCGAAGTCCTGTCACGGGCGGTCAAAGACCGCCTGCGAGTGAAAGGCAATGTGGTCGGAATCGCTCTGAGCGGCGGCCTGGACTCGATGTCGGTGGCGGCGCTCGCCAAGCGCGAGGAGCGTGAGCGCACCGGCCCACAGGTGATCGCCGGCTCGCTGGTCTTCGACGAGCTTTCAGAATGCGACGAACGAACCTTCATCGGACCGGCTTCGGAGGCTCTTGACCTCGAAGTTCGATACACCCACGCCGAGCGTTGGCGGCAGCTGGGAGACGACGTGGACTTCGCTCCCAGCCTCGAGTCTCCGTTCATGGGCTGGGAATCCTGCTTCCGAGAGCTACACCGTGGCCTCCGTGATCGCGGAGCCCGGGTGGTGCTCGACGGCGTTGGCGGGGACGAAGTCGTCGGGGGATTCCTGCACCTGGAGCAGCCGGGCCGTCTCGGAGCGTCGCAGATGATCGGCGTCGTTCGCCGCGCTCGCCAGCATCGGGGGTCAGTGATTGCGGCGCTCTATCGGGACCTGGTGGCGCCGCGGCTGCCCGCAGGTCTGGACGCTCGACTGCGGGCCTGCGTCGGCCGAGCGCCGCTGGCAACCCCAATCCCAACCTGGGTCGCCCCAGATCTGGTCAGGCGCACCGGACTCGATGATTGGCTCGCTCGCGAAGCCGATCTGCGCAGGCCGCAAGCGCGCCGGACCGATTCGCTCCCCTATGGACTGGACTCACTGGGACGCAATCCAGCAACCCTGTGGCTCAACCGACGCGCCTCTCGAGACGGGCTCGAGCCGCGCCACCCGTTCTTGGATCGCCGGCTCGTCGAGCTAATGTTGTCGATACCACGAGAACGAGTCATCGACCCCAGCGTCTCCAAGCCGCTGCTTCGCCGAGCGTTGCGCGGGATACTCCCGGAACCGGTACGACAGCGGACTGACAAGTCGAAACTCGGCGCATTCATCGACTGGAGCCTGCGCCAGGACCGCTCCAGGTTGGAGAGCTGGCTCGCCGAGCCGCTCGCCGCTCGCCTCGGCTTTGTCGATCGAGATCGACTGCGCGAAGAATCGCTGCGGTACCTCAGTGATGATCGCGGTGGCACGCGACGTCGGATCTGGTTTGCGGTATGCTTCGAGATCTGGCTGAGACGTTCCCATGAAACGAACGCTTCGGGATCGGGATCACATCGGCTGGCGACATGCCCAGCCACTGCGTTGTGAGTGGATTGCCCGCGGGAGACAAGAGATCCATGGACACCGATAACACAACCAAGAACGAGCCCGAGTCGGAGGAGGCGCCGCGCCGTCGTCCTTATCAGCGCCCGGAAATCACCGAGTGGGGATCGATCATGGACCTCACGGCAGGAGGGCTCAACGGCCTGGACGACCTGCCTGCGGGTGGCGGAACGAGCCCCGCCTGACGCGACCTCACGCCTCTCGAGCGTCGGTCCTCGGAGCGGGCGGGCCATGGGGCCGCGGTCACGTCTGGAATGCCTTCGGCTGCTGTTTCTCCCGTGGCCCACTCGCGCGCACACCGAAAGGCGACACCGAGCCGCGAACGGCAATGGGCGCTGTCCCAACCGCCGCTCGCGGCGGCTTCCATCGAGTCGTACCGAGGAACTCTCGGACTCCCCGATGTGCCCTCCGCTCTGAGCGCCTTGGCACGCGCGATCGCCGCTAGCCCCGGCTGGGAAACCGCACCGTCGAGCGCCATCGTGGCGGACCGGTCCACGCGTCGGCTTGCGATCATCGGCCGATTCTCCGCGGCCGAGCGCGGCACGACCAGCTTGCAATCGCTGAACCTCGACTCCGCAATCGCGCGCTTACGCCGGCTGAGCCTTCCCGATATCGAATCTGCCTGCGAGGATCTAGCCGCTCGGCTGGTCGCGCACTTCGGCGCAGGCGAGGCCGGGCGCGCCCGCTACGTCGCGATTCCGCGCGGCGGGTTCACTGTACTCGGAATGCTGGCCACGGCCCTTGGGCTCGATCACGATCGGCTTCAGCCCAGTCGGCGCGACCGTCGACCGCTGGTGATCGTCGACGACTGCGCATTGAGCGGCGCGCGTTTTCGCGGCTTTCTTCGGCGCCACGCCAAGGAGCGGACAGTGGTCTTCGCTACCCTGGCCTCGCCTCCAGCTCTTCGTGCCGCGATCGAAGCGGCGGAGCCCCGAGTCGCGGCCTGCATCAGCGCTCGAGAGATCGCGACCCAGACTCCGACCCCGCGCGACCAAAAGTGGCGCCGCCAGCTGCTCGCCGCCAATCCCGACGCCTACTGGTACGGCCGTACCGAGCCCATCGCATTCCCTTGGGGCGAGCCCGATCGGTTGCTCTGGCACCCCCTCGAGCGCCGGACCATCGCTGCTTGGAGGCTCGTGCCGCCCGAGCTCTGCCTGAAGAACCGAGCCGGGGAACCCCGCTCGAAGATCCCGGTCCAAGAAATTCCCAGCGCGAAAGGACCCATCCGACCGGCACCAGAGGTGGTCTACGTCGCCATCGACCAGGAGGTGGTGATCTTCAATCTCAAAACCGGGAGGTCTGTCGTCCTCGACACCGTCGCGAGCGACCTATGGCACGCCCTGATCCGCCAGGGCACGCTCGCGGGCACCACCCGCGAGCTTCTGCAACGCTACGACGCGCCGCAGCGAAGAGTGCGCGCCGATGTCGACGACCTGGTGGGGACACTCGAGAGCGAGGGCTTTCTCGAGCGTAGGCCGGCGACACGACCTCGCGCCACCCGTTGAGTTCAAGGTCCCTACGTTGCCCCGCTACCAGATCTACGGCCTCTCGCTCGACAGCGATCATCGGTTTCGAACGCGTCTGATGGTCGGCACCCGCCCAACAGACCTGGCGTTCAGAGTCAAAGATCAGGCGCCGGTGAGTGTCGAGGGACTACTGCCGAGCTACGCGAGCCGACTGCGGAACGAGGACGGTGACTCCCTTTCTGCGCTCTACCGTCTTGGCAGCCTCGACGTGGTGCGTTTCGCCGACGGCGCCGCGTTCTATCTCGATCGTTCGTCGATCTCTTGCGGCCGGCCCGATCCGCGAGCCTCCGCCGTGATGGAGATCCGCCTCCTCGGTTCCATCCTGACCTACTGGCTCGAGCGGCTTGGAATCCCGGCGCTGCACTGCGCGGCGGTGGAGGTCGAGGATCGGGCGGTCGGCTTCCTGTCCTCGAACCATGGCGGCAAGACCTCGCTGGCAGCGGCTATGGTGGCGCGGGGTCACCGGCTCATCACCGACGACATCCTGCCGCTCGAGGAGCGCGACGGGAGATTCCAGGGCCGCCCGAGCTATCCCCAGATGCGCATGTGGCCCGCCGAGGCAGCGCGATTCGTCGACGACTGGGAGAACCTCGAAGTCGTGCATCCAGAGCTCTCCAAGCGACGAGTGCCGGTCGCCGAGGCCGACTTCTGCCCGGAATCGCGTGAGCTCGCCGCGCTCTTCGTCCCGAGGCGGCGCGGTCCCGATGATCTCGGAGGCGGCGTCGAGATCGTGCCGATCGCGCCGGCGCAGGCGCTGATGCAGCTGGTTCGCCATTCGTTCTGGCCGCAGCTGGTCGAGACTCTGGGGTGGCAGCCTCGACGGATGGCGCTGTTCGCTCGCATTGTCGAAAAGGTGACGATCTGCGATCTGTTGTATCCGCCGGGATTTGGAGTTCTGCCGGAAGTGTGCGATGCCATCTCCCGGTGCGTCGCGGGATTCTCTCAGCCGCCTTCCCCGCGATGAGACCGTCGATCGTCGTCGTGGGCACCGGCCCTGGTCCTCTGCGCCTGCTCACCGGGGAGGCGGCCGAAGCGCTCCAATCAGCGCCCAAGGTGTTCTTCCGGATGAGCGCGCTACCGGCCTATCGGTGGCTCGATGGGCAAGGAAAGCACCTGGTGTCGTTCGACGCCGCCTATGCGATTCCCGGCTTCGAGTACCGCGACCTCTACGCGATGATCGCCGAGGCGATTGTGCGCGAGGCGCGGGTCGAAGGCACAGTGGTCTACGCCCTCCCTGGCCACCCGTTCGTGTTCGAGAGCACGACTCCGCTGATCCTGGAAACGGCGAAGGCCGAAGACCTCGATGTGAGAGTGGTTCTCGGGATGAGCTTCTTGGAGGTGGTCTACGCCGAACTCGGCCTCGACCCGGCGGCGGGGCTCCAGGTCACGACCCCGAACGGACTCGCGCCGGAGCACCGGCGCTACTCGGAACGGCTGCCGATGGTGGTGGGGATGGTTGCAGTGCGCGAGCGGCCGGCGCCATCGTGCGCCGAGACCAACACGGGCCGAATCGCCAAGTCGCTGCTCGCCCGCTACCCCGCCGACCACCCGGTCACCCTGGTATGGACACCGGGGATGCCGGAGTACCACAGCCAGTCGAAAACCTTCCCGCTCGGCGACTTGGTCGCTGAGTGTCGCGACGGCGGCTTCTTCGCCAGCCTCTACGTGCCGCCGCTCAGCCGCGGTCGCAGCTGAGGATCGGTCGATCGAACGGCAAGAATCCGTCGCCCCCGGTTGCCGCAGTTCCGTTGACCGCGCTGCGACCCTCGAGAGCCCCCGGATCCACCCAGGCGTGAGCCTCGAGCGCACCGCCGACCTTGCGCACCCCGATCTCGAGCCGCGCATCGAGCCCGGCGCGCTTGGCCAGCCAGTACAGCACCAGCGACTCGCGCAGGCAGTTGCGACCGAGAACGCCGTAGCGAGCCGCGGAGTCGACCAACGAAGCCAACTGGCCGAAACGCGACGCGCCGAGGGGCCTCGACCGCCGCGCCCGGCGCGCGCTGCGCTCGACCAGTCCGAGCACCCGCTCCGACCCCAAGATCCGCAGTCCGACGCCGACCGCCGGCACCATCAGCCAGGCAATCCCGAACCGACGCCGGTCGCCGCGCTCGAGGCGCAGGAACTTGCGCACCAACTCGATCATTGGGCCGCTCGTCTCCGTGCCATCGTCGCCCGCAATCCCGACGTCACCGCACCTAGCGCGCGCGGTAGCGCTCGTAGAGCGCCTGGTGGCGGTTGTTGGTCGAAACCTCGCGACCCTGGATGATCAGGTGCACGACTTGGGTGGTGATCTCGAGCGGATCGCCATCGGTGACCATCAGGTTGCCGAGCTTGCCCGGCTCGATCGACCCGACCTTGTCGGCGACGCCGAAGATCTCGGCCGGGTAGAGGGTGATCGCCTTGAGCGCTTCTTCGCGCGATAGTCCGTACGCTGCGGCGGTCGCCGCTTCGTAGGGCAGCACCCGCGACGAGTGCGGGCCGCTCGGGCTGCCGCCGCCGCCGAGACCGGTGACGAATGCGAACTG